>JAUSPK010000144.1 GCA_030655735.1 Syntrophales bacterium
TAATGGGGTGTTACGGGATCGGCATCGGAAGGACGGCCGCCGCTTGCATCGAGCAGAGCCATGACGAAGATGGCATTATATGGCCCCTGTCGATTGCGCCCTTCCATGTGATCATCACACCGGTGAACATGAACGATGAACAGATCTCTCGGGCCGCGGAAGAGATGTACGAGCGGTTTGTCGCGGACGGGATAGAGGTCATACTGGACGACAGGGATGAACGGGCGGGTGTTAAATTCAAGGATGCCGATCTGATAGGCATACCACTTAGGGTCACGATAGGCTCGCGAGGACTTGCAGAAGGGACGGTAGAGGTGAAATTCCGGAAATCCGGAGAGGTTGAAAAAATACCGATTGAGACGGTCAGCGACTTTATAACAAAAACAATAATGGATCATCTCCCGATTAGTTGTAGTTGATTAAAGAAGGATTCAAGGGGTCAAGGATTCAAGGGGTTGAGTGAGCAGAAAGCGAAAGAATCTTAAAGGCACTGATAAAACAAACCCTTGAACCCTGTCCCGATGAGTCGGGATTGGACCCTCTTCTCCAACTAAATTTGAGAAGAAACACGACAAATAACGGTCTGGAGTGCTCATGGTCGGGCGAGACATCAGGGTAGATGGTAGTATTCTATGATACGGATAACCGACATACTGGAAGAAGGCCAGAAATATCTCTCTCGGAAGGACCTTGAGATGATAGAGAAGGCCTACATATTTTCAGCATCCGTGCATCATGGACAACTTCGCCTGTCTGGAGAGCCGTATCTGATCCACCCCCTTGAGGTGGCCGGGATGCTGGTTGAAATGAGGCTCGATGTCGCCACACTGATCACCTGTCTGCTCCATGATACCGTCGAAGACACATTGGCCACCCTTGAGCAGATAGAAGAGGCCTTCGGCAAGGATGTTGCCTTTCTCGTCGATGGGCTGACCAAGATAAGCAAGATAACCTTTGGAGATCAGATGGAACGCCAGGCGGAGAACTTCAGGAAGATGATACTGGCGATGTCCTCCGATATTCGGATATTGTTGGTGAAACTGACTGACCGGCTTCACAACATGCGTACGCTTGATTTTCAACCCGCAGACAGGCAGATATTCATAGCGCAGGAAACCCTTGAGGTATACGCGCCGCTGGCTGCCCGTCTGGGTATAAACTGGATAAAGGATGAGCTGGAAGACCTGTCACTGAAATATATCCATCCGGGTGGATATTATGAACTTATGGAGCGGGTCAATAAAAAAGAAGAAGAGCGCAACCGGTACGTGGAAGAAGTGAGGAACATCATTCACAAGCAGGTGGAAAGTTTCGGCCTGAAGGGAGACGTCAGGGGGAGAGCCAAACATTTTTACAGTATCTTCAAGAAGATGCATGAACAGCGGATCAATTTTGATGAGGTGTACGACCTCACCGCATTCAGGATAATCCTTGATTCGGACGAGGAGAGAAAGTGCTACGAGGTGCTCAGTATCATTCACGCCCTCTGGAAACCCGTCCACGGGCGTTTCAAGGACTATATGGCGATGCCCAAGGCGAACAACTACCGCTCCCTTCATACGACGGTGATCGGCCCATATGGGGAGCGGGTTGAAATACAGATACGAACGAAGGAAATGGACGAATGGGCGGAAAAAGGGATCGCCGCCCACTGGAGATACAAGGAGGGGAAGGCCTTTTCCACAGAAGACGAAGACCAGATCAACAAGCTCAGAGAATTACTCGATATGCAGGGTGAGCACAAGGACGCTCGGGAATTCATGAAGAACCTGAAGCTGGCCCTCTATCCGGACGAGGTCTATGTCTTTACCCCGAAGGGGGATGTGAAATCCTTTCCAAAGGGTGCCACGCCGATCGATTTTGCCTACAGCATCCATACCGATGTGGGGAATCAATGCATAGGGGCAAAGGTGAACCGGACCATCGTTCCCCTGAAATATAAGCTCCGGAACGGCGATACCGTGGCAGTTATGACCCAGGCCGGGCATTATCCAAGCAAGGACTGGTTGAAATATGCGGTGACCACACGGGCCGTATCCAAGATAAAACAGTGGATCAAAACGGAGGAGCGCGAAAAGAGTATCGCTTTCGGGCGAGATATCCTTGAAAAAGAACTCAAGAGGCACCATCTGAAGTTCAGCCAGCTGGTCAAGGCCAACGAATTCAGCGCCATACTGGAGGAGTCTTCTCTGCCCACGGTGAATGATATGCTGGCCCTTATCGGGTACGGAAAACTGTCGGCGAGGCATGTGGCACATCAGCTGTTGCATGAAGAGGAGGAAGAAGAAAAAAGGGGAATCCTGGACAGGGTCAAAGACCGGTTCAAAAAGGCCCGCTCCGACGCGGGGATATCCATTACGGGAATTGATAACGTTATGGTGCGGTTCGCCAAATGCTGCAGTCCTCTTCCCGGAGATGATATAGTCGGCTGCGTAACACGGGGGAGAGGTATAACCGTCCATCTTTCCAGCTGTCCCCGTATACGGGAGATGGATCCCGAGAGAATCATCGCGGCGCAGTGGAATGTGGATCAACAACAGACCTTTTCAGTCGGTATCAGGGTAACCTGCTCGGACAAGAAGGGGCTTTTATCCGAATTGAGCAATGTCATATATTCCCTGGGAATAAATACGACGTATGTCAATGTCGATGCGACACCGGGCAATTATGCAATCTGCAACTTTCAATTGGACATAAAAGATCTCAAGCAGCTCAACCTGGTCGTTTCTGAGCTCAATAAATTGAAGAGCGTTTCATCTGTTGAGAGAATGAAAGAACCCTTTCATGGTAGTGGGAAGAACCGGATGCATGAGACTATTGACATCCGGCACTAAATTGCTGTACTAGATTCGCGCAGTAAGTCTTGTGAGTGGGGGTATAATGATTACGGGATTAAAAAACATGATACGGGTGCTGATCGTACTGATATGGCTGACCGTCCCCCTGTCCGCGGCCGCGGCGGGACATGTGCTGGTGATAGACCCGGCCCACGGGGGCAAAGATGCCGGGGTAAAATTGTCTCGAACTGTCCACGAAAAGGATGTAACCCTCGCCATCGCTAAACTTGTGAAGAAAAATCTATTCAATGCGGAGGATATACAGGTTTGGCTCACGCGGTCGGATGACAGGGATGTCTCTCTGGCTCAGCGGAAAAAGGTTCTTGAAGAAGCGGGAGCGGATATCTTTATCAGTCTCCATGTCAACGCCGGTTTCGGACAGAAGGCAGAGGGGTATGAGGTTTATTACCTCGGCGCCACGATTCCATCCGCTCAAAAGGACGACTCCAGAGAGATACTGAAGGATATGGAGCAGACCAGACGCCTGAACAACAGCGTCCTGCTTGCCCAGATAGTCCAGAAAGAGATGGGGAGGGTGTTCCCACGGAAGGGAAGGGGTCTGAGGGACGCGCCGGTACATCTTCTTCAGTCTCTGGCAATGCCGGCCATTCTGCTGGAGGTGGGTTTCTCCACGAATATCGAGGACCGGAAAAAAATGAGAGACACAAAAGTCCAGAAATCTGTTGCCGATGCGTTGACCAGAGGCGTAAAAGAATATTTTTTGACAGGCGGGGCATCATGATACGGGCGAATAGCCGCAGATGGGATGAAATGCGGCGGGTAACGATAACCAGGGATTTTCTCCCGAGCGCGAAGGGATCGGTGCTCATAGAGATGGGCAATACACGCGTGATATGCACCGCCTCACTGGAAGACAGAGTGCCCCCCTTTCTGAAAAACTCCGGGAAAGGGTGGCTGACGGCAGAGTATGCCATGCTTCCCAGCTCCACATCCACGAGAAATACACGAGAGTCATCGAGCGGCAAGATCAAGGGGAGAACACACGAGATACAGCGATTGATAGGACGGTCGCTTCGAGCGGTAACCGATATGAGCGCCTTTGGTGAACGGACAATCTATATTGACTGCGATGTGATTCAGGCCGATGGAGGCACACGGACCGCATCCATAACCGGAGGATTTATAGCACTGGCGGATGCCGCGTACCGACTGAGGGAAGAGGGCGTGATAGAGGGGTCCCCCATAAAGGATTTCATCTCCGCGATCAGCGTCGGGATTGTCGACGGCGAGGTACTCCTTGATCTTGATTACGCAGAGGATTCAACCGCCGATGTGGATATGAATTTTGTCATGACCGGGAGCGGGGGGATTGTGGAGATTCAAGGGACCGCCGAGGCAAAGCCCTTCAGCCGGGATCTGCTGGACAGGATGATCGGCATAGCGGAGGCGGGGATCTTCGACCTTACCAAAAAGCAAAAAGAGATCCTCGGGCAGTTGTGAGTACCGGAACTGTCCCGGTATCCCTCCCGCAAACGAGATGTTATGGCCCAGATTGAGAATAACACAATTGTTTTCGCCTCCAAAAACAAGGGGAAAATAAGAGAACTTAAGGCGTTGCTTACAGGGATGAATGTTGATCTCCTGTCGCTGCATGACTATTCCGATGCCCCGCATATCAATGAAGACGGTGCCACCTTTTACGAAAACGCGCTGAAGAAGGCCCGCGTTATCTCCGAATATACCGGCAGTACCGTCATCGCCGACGATTCGGGGTTGGAGGTAGATTATCTGGGAGGGGCGCCCGGTATCCATTCGGCCAGATACTCGGGGGCGGGAGCGACGGACGAAAGAAATATCCGCAAGCTCCTGGAGGAGATGGAGGGTGTTCCCGAGGAGCAAAGAGGGGCGGCCTTCAGATGTGCGCTGGTTTTGTACCGGACAGACGGCACATTCGAGATCTTCGAAGGGGAACTGAAGGGAACGATAAGTCGGGAACCCTCCGGAAGCGAGGGCTTTGGCTATGATCCCGTATTTGTTGTGCCGGAATACGGCAAGACGGTCGCCGAGATTGATCCGGGAACAAAAAACAGGATCAGTCACCGGGGAACAGCTTTTGTTAAACTCAAAAAAAGTCTGCAGGAACGGCAGACAATCTAAAAGGTATTCAGTCGGGGCGTAGCGCAGCCTGGCAGCGCGCCTGCTTTGGGAGCAGGATGTCGCAGGTTCAAATCCTGCCGCCCCGACCAACAAAATCAAGCACTTACGCTCGCGCCCGTCAAGGACTTGGTGTCTTCAATTTTTCTATTGTTTAACTCCTTTTAAAAGTGCTATATGCAACAAAGTGTATGGGCGCGATTCTTTGAATTTTACTGACTGTTCCAAATTTTTACGCATCTTTTCTCTCCTTGTTACCAACTCCATTTGTTAGTGATTCAGCAAGAAAGTTCCCTTTAGGTAGTTATGAGGAAAACGAGTGCCGGTCCGGCCGGTATGTGTCTATTAGCGATTAAATGAACCAACGGGGGGGGTCCCCTCAAGAAGGGGGAATAGGGTAATAACCTTTACAGAGAATTTATATGACTCGATATAACGGGGGGAAGCATGAAAAGACTTGATAGCTCACATCGAACCTACCTTAAAGAAAAATTCGGTTCCAGGGTGACCTTTGACAAGATTGAAAGAAAACTTTACGGGCATGATATCGCGGCGGTTCCAAGTCTCGTCAAACCGCTGATTGGAAACACGCTACCGGATGCGGTGGTCCAGCCCGCCGACGAGGCCGAATTGACGGACCTGATCCGCTGGTCGAGGGACAATGAAGTGCCCCTGACACCGCGGGGGAAGGCCTCCTCCGGGTACGGCGGCGTTCTTCCCATCAAGAAGGGGATCGTGGTCGATTTCTACCGGATGAATCATATCATCGCCATCGATGAAGAGGCGCAGACGGCGACGGTCCAGGCCGGTGTGGTCTGGGAAAAGCTTGATAAGGAGCTGGAGCGCCACGGACTCACCCTGAAGACCTATCCATCCAGCTATCCCGGTTCCACGGCCGGGGGATGGCTGGCCCAGGGGGGCGCTGGAATCGGATCCTATGAGGCCGGATGGTTTCGCGATGTCGTTGTCAGCGCTCGGGTTGTCCTCCCCGATGGTACGGTACGAGAGTTCAGTGGCCCGGATCTCGATCTGATTTCAGAGGCGGAAGGGATTACCGGTTTTATCAGTGAACTGACCATCAGTGTTCAGCCCCTGGAGGAGATGGATATCGTGTCGATCGGGTGTCCCGACGCCCACGATCTCCAGGATTTCTTTATGGCCATGGTAGAGGAAGGACTGCCGATCTGGTCCGTCCTCTTTATCAATCCCCGCATGGCGGAACTCAAGAATAGGGCCCCCCTGCAGGAACATATGGGGCACCCCGTTGAGGAACGAGTCCTGCTCCCCGCCTCCTATATTACCACCCTGACGTTCCGAAGTAGAGATCGGGATATGGTCATGGAGGGACTGGGCAGGCTCATCAAGCGGTGTCAAGCCGAGATCCTCAGCGACCGAATTGCCGAGCACGAATGGAAGAACCGCTTTAAGCTGATGATCGTCAAGCGGCTGGGGCCCAGTCTGGTCCCGGCGGAGGTTGTGATTCCCCTGAGCAGTCTCGGGGACGTGATGGGGGAGATAGAGGGGAAGATCAACCAGCCGATCGTTAAGGAAGGGGTCGTGATACGCAAAACCGCCTCGGGGGAGCCCGAGGTCGTGATCCTCGGATTCATCCCCAGTGATGAACGTAAGTTTTCCTACAACTTCGTATTCAGCCTTTCACTCTCAATCATGAAGATCGCTCAAAAGTACGGCGGTCGTGCCTATGCAACCGGACTCTATTTTGCCAAGAAGGCCCCGGAGATACTGGGGAAGGACCGTCTCGCGCGGCTCAAGGCATTCAAAAAGGAGACCGATCCGGATGATATGATGAATCCGGGGAAGGTGATCGCCGGCGGCCTGATGGGGATGGCTATCAGTGCCGGGTCTTTATTTGAACCGCTCGTGCGACCCTTTGCAAACTATATTATTACGCAAATCGGTGAGAGGCCTAAAGACCCCGTTCGCAATATTCCGGCCGACGTTGCCTGGTATGCTTACAGTTGCTCGCAGTGCGGGTACTGCATCGAAGAATGCGACCAGTTCTATGGACGGGGGTGGGAGAGCCAGAGTCCCCGGGGCAAATGGTACTGGCTGCGCGAATTCATGGAGGGACGTGAGGAGTGGAACCAGTTTATGGTAGACACAATCCTGGTGTGCACCACCTGCGAACTGTGCAACCTGCGCTGCTCCGCCTCGCTGCCGATCGAGTCGTCGTGGATGAAGCTGCGCGGCAAGCTGATTCACGAAGAGAAACGGATGACCTTCCCGCCCTTTGAGATGATGGCGATGTCGAATCTCAAGGAGGGGGATATCTGGGCGGGCTACCGTAAGAACCGCGCCGACTGGTTTCCCCCGGATCTGAAGGAGAAGCATGGCCCGGGACACAAGGCGAAGATCGCCTATTTTGCCGGTTGTACGGCCAGCTACGTTGAACATGACATAGCCCAGGCGTCGGTCAGGCTGCTCGATGAGGCCGGTGTTGACTTTACCTACGTGGCGGAGAAGGAAAACTGCTGCGGGACGCCGATGCTCGTATCCGGCCAATGGGACGTTTTCGAAACGATTATGAGGAGAAACGTTGCCGCTATGCAGGAGGCGGGGGTTGATACGGTGGTCTCCTCGTGTCCGGCTTGCGATATGATGTGGCGGCACGTGTACCCCGAGTGGGCCGAGAAACTGGGGATGGAGTACAATATCAAGGGGGTCCACTACAGCGAGATCCTTTCTGAAAAGATCAAGGCCGGTGAATTTTCCTTCCCCGATAGGGGACAGGAACCCGTCACGGTTACCTGGCATGATTCGTGCCATATCGGTCGCGTATCGGGGGTATACGAGCCGCCTCGCGATCTGATCAAGGCGATCCCCAACGTCAATTTCGTAGAGATGACACATCACCACGATGCGGCGCACTGTTGCGGGAGCGTCCTGACCCTGATCAAGGATCCCCCCATCGCAGCCGATATAGGGGGGGGGCGGCTGGATGAGGCCCTTGCAGTCGGTGCAAATAAGGTGCTTGCCCTCTGTCCCTGCTGTGAGGTTCAGCTTCGGATTTCGGCGGAGAAGAGAGATAAGCCGATCGAGGTTATCGATCTGGCGCGTTTTGCGGCGTCCGCCCTCGGTTACGACTTCCCCGATCCGAATCCCGAGGTGCAGAGGCAGTGGGGTGTTTTCGATGCCATGATCGGGCTGATGACCCCCCAGGGCTTTGCCGATCTCATGGGGACCATGTGGCCGGAGTTGATCGATGCGATGCCCTTTGGGATGGGGCCTATGATGCGTTTCTTCGGCAAAGTTCCCGGTGCAATGGGGTTGATGAAACCCATGTTCCCGATCCTCTTTCCGAGGCTGCTGCCGATGATGATGCCGAAGGTGATGCCCGTTATGCTCGACCGGGTTGCCCAAAAGATTCCGATGCCCGATTATATGCTCGAGCAGATGCCCGACTTGATGCCGACGGTAATGGACAACCTTATGCCGCACATGATCGGGGATTTGGTCCCCTTAATCACTGACCCCATGATTGCATACCTGCAGGGGAAAACCGTCGGGCAGGCCAGCTAAGGAAGGGGTGTAAGGCATACTTCCAGGTGTCAGCGTAATTGGATGATTTTATTGTTTTATCCGCTGGTTCGTCTGTCCCAGGGCTCCGCGACTTGTTTGGTCGTACCTTGCAGGGGCGATCCCCGGGGTGGAAACATGGATGAAATTCCCATCCTCTATAATAATAAAGGCTTGACATAAATTTATAATAGAGGTAATGATTTTCATTCTTAGCATGCTGGTTCCGGATGTCTTGATTATCGGCTGGCTTTGAACAGGGGGGGCTTGGGGGTATTGCTCGATGGACCCGATCCACACTCCTTACCCCATATTTTTTCATATTTCATTTGCGTTGTTACCCGTTGATCGATTGTCAGCGGACGAGTGTCCTGTGATGTACTCCATGGCTCTCCAATGGAGAATTTGCTATATATAAACAAAAAAAGGAGGTAGGTGTAGATGAAATTACGTAAAGAGTATGTGGCGGTAATGTTCTTGGCAGTGGTATTGATGTTGGTATTCGCTTTTTCTCCGGCAACAGCGGCTGAGTTTACCTACGATAAGGGGCCTGCTTTCACCGTTACCTATCCGGATGTATGGAAGGAAACCGACGATAACGCCAACAAGGTAACCTTCAAGACAAAAATGGCAGACAGTCTTCCCATTATGGAGATTAATGTTATGGAGATTCCTGCCGGTGTGGTGGTTGCGGATGTGAGTGGAAAACACTACAAGGCGCTGCTGGAAAAAAGTCAGGATGCCGATGCCGAGCTCAAAGAGGAAAAACAGATAACCCTAGCGGATGGAACCGCGGCCAGTATGGCGTTATTTGGATGGGCATATCAGGGATGGATGCCTCTGATGACCAGACTCGTATCGGCCTACAAGGACGGCAAGTGGGTGTATGTGGCGATTCATTCCGCCGACGATGCCAGCCCGGAAGTTCCCCAGAGCATCAAGTTCAAGTAGTCGGTTCTGACCGTGAATATTGAGTCTGTACAACTGTAAAAGACTCTTCAACAATCATAAGAGCCCTATCTCCTTTGTGGAGATAGGGCTCTTATCTCTTACATGACATCCCTGTTCACCTCTGATCGAAGCTTCTCGCAGTATAGCTCAATCTGAAAACGCCTTTTGAAACGGGGTACGAGGGCTGGCCTTGAGTCTGCAGGTCTGTTATAATCGATTAAAAAATGGGTGTAGGAGTTTGTATGGCCAATTATTTCAAGCAGGCTGCCGAAAAGATTTATCACGACGCAAAAAAATCCGGGAGATTGATCGAAGGAAGATCGCTTGAACAACTCAAGGAGATCGCGCTGCAGCAGGATGGCGTTATCCAGACAAACCTGGGTTCCGTTGCCGCGGATTCCGAGCCCATGTCGCGATCGGCGCCCCATACAAAAAACAGTGTGGACCACCCCTTTGGCGACGAAGAGAAGGCCCTTGCCTCTGAGGCCGTGGAATGCCTGGAGAAGGAAACGGTCCTCTCTCTCGATACCATCGTCGGTGATGGGAGAGACGGGATAACGGCGCGGTTCATAATGCCGGTTGCCTATGCCCAGATCGCCTATGGGGTGAAGCTTCTTTTTGAAGACACGCCCGCCGCCCGGGTGGTTGAAAAACCTACCTATACCATCATCTTTTTTACCGACGACGCCTTCGAACCCAATAAATTCAAGAAGCTGATCGATAAGGATGTGACGGTTCGACTCTGGATGGGGGACAAGCGGGGCGAACAGATAAAAATCTGCCGCAATACCATCTATCTGGGCGAGGCGAAGAAAGGCATCTTTCAGTTTGAAGGCTGGCGTGTAAAGGAGATCGATCATCAGGGGATATTCCTGCATTGCGGAGCACGGCGCGACCTCCTCTGGATCTACGACCTCGAGACAGAGCGGCCGGAGTTGCAGGAACGGGTCACCGGTGTTTCCGGTCTCACGGCAACAGGGAAAACCACGACACTCTGCCGCAAGCTGGCGAAGCTGCCACATGAATCTTCCGAGATGCTCGGTGATGATGGGGGGATCATCGGCATGGACGGGAGCTATGCTGCATTTGAACAGGGCGGGGTCTATATCAAGACGGAAGGCCTTGATGAGAGTCAGCCGGAGATCCTGCGTTCCGCCCTCGGGGCCGACGCCTTTCTCGAAAATGTTGCCATCTCCCGCTACCCCTATACCCCAGATTTCAAGGATACCAGCAAGACGGGTAACGGTCGTGCTGTTGTCAGGCGGGACAATCTGGGGATCGCCAGCAAGAGTCTGCGGGGCGACCGGCTCGACTATATTATCATGTTGACACGCAACCCCCTTGCCAGCGTCATATCGAGGCTTTCACCCGAGCAGGCGACGATGCAGTTTATCTACGGGGAGTCGATTGAAAGCTCGGGGGGAAATCCCGAGGAGGCCGGAAAATTTAAACGCGTCGTTTTTCTGGATCCCTTTCTGGTGGGGGACCGGCTGGAGCACGCCATGCTCTTTTACGAGATCATCAAAAAGAACCGGATTAAGTGCTACCTGGCCAATACCGGTACCATCGGCGAGAACAACCTGAAGGTGTCCCTGCGCCAGTCGCTTGCTTCATACGGTGATATCCTGAGGGTTCAGCTCCGGTTCGGCTCCGAACCCGATCACCTGGGATACCATAATCCGATTAAGAGCGACCGGGCAAATATGGATATGATGAGCGCATATTCAAAGTTTAGTGACAAGGATCTCCTCAAAAGTAAGGTGGCCGATTTTCTGCGGGGCCGCAGGGTATTCCTGGAGGATTTCGAATCGAAGTGGGGGGCGATCCCGGAGCCGATACGTGAGTCATTACCCTATCGGGATGACCAGATAGACTTCACCTATCTCGAAAAGGAATATCTCGGGGATATCGAATGATACCGCCAAAGGTTTATTGTTTCTGCTTCTGTCCTCCCTGCGGGTAAAACTGCGACAGGGCCTTGATGGGGTTGGATATCCCGCCGATAAAGGCAGTTGGATATTTAAACCCGACCTTTCTGAGCATGTCCAGACCCGTGAGCACCCGGTCAATCTCCCCGGGTGGAAGGGCTATTACGATCTCATCGTCGGCTACCTGCCCTATGGCCCTCTCCCCGTAACAGGGGATGGCCAGTGCGGGTCTGCCGCTCGTATAACACCGCCCGATCGAGTCGGTACAGGCCCCTTCACCTATGAAAGAAAAGTGAAACTGCTCATATTTGACCTTCTGCATCCCGCACATAATCATCATAATCTGCGCTGGATTGCCGTAAATTGATATCACATCGGGTTCAAAGGGAGTTTTTCCCAGGGGCGCAAGCGCAATCGCTTCGCCGACAGGCATCCTGGGGTAGTCCTTCTGCTGTTCTAGTGCATCCTCTTTGGAGCCGAACCATGTCTTGGACAGCATCGCTGCCTCTTCATTCATACTCTCCTCGGTCGTGGGGTAGAGGGCGTGCAGCCGCTTGCAGCGGTCCAGTGTCTTGCCATCGGTGGTGACTCCTATCGTCATGCCCATCACCCGCGCCATAAAGGGCAGCTGGCAAAAGGTGTGGGTCATTTCTACCTTGGTGATCTTTTCTATTTTTTCCAGTTCATCTGCCGTGTCAAACCGCTTGAATGCAATCGGCTCGGTTCTGAGAGACAGTTTCCTTTTGAGCGCTTCAGCCTTTTCCCTCCACGTATTCATAATCGTTCCCCCGTTCGCGTATTGGTTAGTCGGATAGATGTGTTAATTTCTTATTCCCCCGTATTTGCTGTAGTGCGTGTTAAAGCCATTTCTTCCGCTTGAAGAATGTAAGCAGGCTTACGGCGACGGTAATCATCGCGCCCCAAAGGGCGGGATAGGCCCACCACACTTTGAGTTCGGGCATAAACTCGAAATTCATCCCATATACACCGGCCATAAAGGTCAGGGGGATGAAGATGGAAGCGAAAATAGTCAGTACCTTCATGACCTCATTCATCTTGTTGCTCACGCTCGAGAGATAGAGGTCGATCATCCCGGAAAGGATGTCCTGATAGGTCTCCACGGAATCGATCACCTGGATCGTGTGATCGTAGAGATCTCGGAGATACATGGAGATATTATCATGGATCAGTGACGATTCCACTCTCTCCAGGCCGCTTATGACCTCTCTGAGCGGCCATACCGACTTTCGCAAAAATATGATTTCCTGCTTTAAATTGTGAATGGCCTGCAGCGTTTCCGGCTGTGGATTCAGGGCTAATTCCTCTTCCAGAAGCTCAATCTGTTCCCCACACTTTTCCAGAAGGATGAAATAGTGATCCACGACAGAGTCGATGATCGAATAAGCGAGATAATCCACCCCCATCCGCCTGATTCGGCCCTTTGCGGTCCGTATCCTCTCGCGCAGGGGGTTGAAGACATCTCCCTCCATTTCCTGGAATGAAATGACAAAGTTTGGCCCCAGGATAATGCTGATCTGCTCGGTTTTGATTGTACTCGCCTCTTCGTCGTAATGAAGCATATTCAGGATGACAAGGATATAGGTGTCAAAGTCCTCCATTTTCGGGCGCTGTCCCGTATGCAGGATGTCCTCCTGGATCAGGGGATGGATGCCGAAATGACTCCCAATTTTTTCGATGATATCAACCTGATGGAGGCCGTCGATGTTGATCCATGTTACGGTAGGAGTTTCTTTAAAGGGGAAGCATTCCTCTATTGTCTGTACCTCCTTTTCCTGAAAGGCCGTTTGATCGTAATCCATGATGGTAATCTTTACTTCTTCGGCTTTTCTTTCTCCTATATGAACGAGTGTTCCCGGTGGAAGACCTGCTTTATGAGACATTTTTTTAAAGAACCTCGACATTGCTGGTCACCTCCTGTTCTTAAGGCAGTTGATCTTGTAATCAAAAGATGGTCAATTACTTCTCATCGTCCCCATTCAAATTTTTTGAAAGGGATATGGTCAGCGGTCTCCTGTCGTCTTGAGCCAGGTAGGTCGTTGTCGTCGGGAAGGCGAACTCGATCCCCTCAACCTCGAACGCATGCATGATCCGCAGATTGACCTCTTCGCTGAACCGCATGGCCTCCCAGTAATCCGGCGGATAGAACCAGTAGAACATCGCTATGTTCAGGGAGGCGTCGTTGAACTCGTTGAAATAGACCTGCGGAGGGTAATCGGGGTGCATCCCCTCATGGTCCTTCAGAATCTCCTTAATGATCGATACGGCGCGTTCAACCTTCTCCACCGGCGTGTCGTACGTGATGGTAATATTCGAATAGCGCCGAATACTGGGGCGCATGCCGATATTTTCGACACTGACGCTTGCCATTTTTTCATTGGGAATCGCAATCAGATGCCCGGGTAAACTGCGCAGACGGGTGCTTCGGAACCCTATCTCTTCCACGTAACCATCGAAACCCTCGGCAACGACCCTGTCACCGACCTTAAAGGGTTTATCCACCATGATCATAAAGCTGCCGAAGAGGTTCTTCAGCGTATCCTGGGCTGCCAGTGCAACCGCCAGACCCCCAATTCCAAGACCCGCCAACAGGGTTGTCATCGGTTTGCCCGTCGCCGCCTTGAGGAGATAGATCGAACCGACCAGGACTATCAGGACTTTGGAGACAATGCGGACCAGCTGGACAAAGTTCATATCGAACTCGTTGTCCTTTTTCTTGACGAACTTTGTGAGTTCGTATTCGACTAGATCCAGTATCTGATAGACGAAGATTACAACCACTAGTGTGCCGACGACATTGGTAATTATCTCTATAATCTGATCGGTCGTGGCCGGTAGTTTTAGGATCTCCTGTGTCGCGTAGATGGCGATGGCCAGCAGAAGCAGACGAATGGGCCAGAGGGCCGCCTTGAGCAGGAGCCGCAACCGGGCCTTTTCTTCGCTGTCCCTGAGGGCAACCGTCAGGGTGCCCAGAAAGGTCGTCAGGAGCTTTCCCCCGACAGAGATAAAAATATACACGAGGGCAAGCAGCACATAGAGCCACCAGGAAGATTTCCAGAGCCATTCAGGGAAAAGATGCTGTTGTGAATACATAAATAAGATCGCTGCGACGACAAGCGCAGCTATCCTGATGGCACCTCTGAAACGTTTAAGGAACGATTCAGAGGTGTTATCCTGCAGGGCGCCCGGGAGGAGGTCAAGAAATCTCACGAGTTGGAAGATGAAGAGGATGCAGGCTATGGCAAAGAGGAACGCCTCAAGCCCATGCAGGAGAAGCAACAATTTCTGGGGTATCACGAGGGGAATCTCCGTAGCCCTGAGGAGCAGGGCGGCAACGGCAAGGCGGAGCGAGGGGAGGAAGCCCGAAAGGTACGGCAACCACCTTTTGATACCTTTTCTCTCTAGTATCGACTGAATCCGCTTGTTGGAGTGGCGCCAGAGGAGCTCCAGGAGAAGAAACCCGAAGATCAGTATGGCCAGAGATGCAAAGAACTGCCAGGCGTCATTCCCGCTTTTTACCTTCTCCAGCAGGGTGATAGCCTTGTTAAAAAAATCGCCAAAACCTTGCATAAGTTTCCTCCTCGGGGAATCCTCAGATTATTGCATCCGAGATAGCGAGCTTGACACAAAGGGAGCATCCACATTGAGCAGCCTCGCACCGAGTATAGGTTCGGAATATCTTGATTGCATACCCGAAGAGTCATATTAATTAAATGAAAAATTTCAATTAATTGGTGAAAATCTACCAGAAAGTATAGGGAATCTCCCCTTGTGTGTCAATGAGAAATTAGACCAAGTTTTAGGTAAGAGGTGAATCATTCAAAAAATTTGCCAGGGAGCTCGCCAGTGAGTGGAACATGCCGTTATGGTCCCAAGGATTTATGCAACAAAGCCGGACTCTCTGATCAAGAGGGGGAAGGATATACGCACCTCCCCCCTCTGATCAGGGAATGTCACTCCCTCTTCAGAAGGGAAACTAGGAGGCCTTGTCCAGCCATTTTTTCAGATAGGTTGCCGCTGCATCTTTTCCGCCTAACCCGAAGGCAAGGGCCAGTGCCAACGCTATTGCCCCGAAGGCGATCACAAAGGCCGATGCAACAATCTCCGGGCCGATTCCCAACTGCACCAGCGCTATGGTGACGGCAAACAGGACTATCGAGTAGAGTGCCACATTGCCGAGGTTCTCAGCAGCCTTCAACCCTGCGTTTGAGGAGGCCGTCCGCACAATGGATGAGAGAAGATTGCCGAATAGGAATCCAAGGATTAAGACAATAATTGCCGCCATCACATGGGGGATATACAGAAAGATACTATTCAAAAGATCCGAGACAATAGGTAATCCCAACGCAGCAAATGTAGCCCCGATCACCAGAATCATCAGGAACCAGTACAGTAGCGCTCCTATGATCTCCGACGGCGTTTTCACAAAACCACCCTTCTTCAGGAAATCCTGCACTCCGATCTTTTCCGTTGCACTGTCAACACGAAGTTTTTTCAGTACCTTTACGATGATCATCTTGAACAACCGAGCAATCATCCAACCGACCACGAACAGAATGATTGCACCTATAAGATTTGGTAGGAATGCTAATATCTTTGTAGCAAAAGCATTCCAAGCACTTGTAACAACAGTAGTTATTTCCATACCACATACCCCCTTTCCTGATTTAGTTTAAGTTTGCAATGACTACTCCTAGGCCATTAAAGGCCGTTGCAAGACTAATTTAGGCCACCTTGAATTTTTGCTCTTGGTGCTGATTAAAAACAGCTCAGACTCGAACTCCGTGTCTCGATATGGGAAACCTGATAGTCGCAGGTGGATCATAATCATCCCGTACTATTATCATCAGGTTTTCACGCTTATATACTACAAACCGGTGCGTGTCAATCGGAAATTAGCATCGGAAATTAGCACCTTCCCCATAAGAGACAAAAGAAGGCGGAGAAGATAATCCCCTGCCTTCTTTTACTCGGATGAACGGACAAGAAAGGATGTTTATAAGAGTATGACGAGTCTCATCACCTGCTCGTATGGGTTTGTTTCAGTGAGTGTTCTGAATCTTGTTGAACGGGGTACCTATAAGGTCCCCC
>JAUSPK010000156.1 GCA_030655735.1 Syntrophales bacterium
GGTATATCGCTAAGAATGGTCAAGGGATACAGCACATAGCCCTCAGGGTTGACGATATCGAAGCGGCCCTCGAGGAGCTGAAGGGCAGGGGAGTCAGATTGATTGATGAAACGCCCAGGCGCGGCGCGGGTGGCACAAAGATTGCCTTTATACACCCCAAGGCCACCGGGGGAGTGCTCCTGGAATTGTGCCAGAGGGACTGAACCGACCGGTTTCTTTAAAAAGTGGCTACTATATTGGGAGGATAGAGCGATGACGAATCAGGAAAAGATGGACGCACTGAAGGAAAGGGCGAAAAAGATTGAAGCGGGTGGCGGAGAGAAGGCCATCGCAAAGCTGCACGCAAGCGGGAGACTGACCGCTCGGGAGCGGCTGGCCCTTCTGTTTGATAAAGGCAGTTTCGTGGAGTTGTATAAGTTTGTCGAGCACCGATGCACGAACTTCGGTATGGGTACAAAGGAGATTCCGGGCGAAGGGGTGGTAACGGGCTATGGCAGCGTCGACGGGAGGACGGTATTCGCGTACGCCCAGGACTTCGGTATGATGGGCGGATCGTTGGGCGAGATGCATGCCACCAAAATCGTCAAGTGCCTGGAGCAGGCCACCAAAGTGGGGTGTCCGGTTGTCGGCATGAACGACTCCGGCGGGGCCCGCATCCATGAGGCCGTTGATGCCCTCGCTGGCTACGGAAGAATATTCTATAAAAACACCATGGCCTCCGGGGTCATCCCCCAGATCTGCGCGATTATGGGGCCCTCGGCCGGCGGGGCGGTGTATTCGCCGGCCCTGATGGACTTTGTCTATATGGTCAAGAAGGATTACGCCCAGATGTTCATCACCGGCCCGCTCGTGGTGAAGTCCGTAACGGGTGAAGAGGTCTCCGCCGTTGAACTGGGGGGCGCGATAACGCACAACCAGAAGAGCGGAAATTCTCACTTTGTGGCGGACAGTGATGAGGACTGCATTTGTCAGATCAAACAGCTGCTGAGTTACCTCCCGTCAAGCCACAACGAGCGGCCGCCCGTTATTGCCTGTGATGACCCGGTCGATCGCCGGGAAGAGAAGCTCAACACGATCGTCCCTGAGAGCAGTAAACGCCCCTATGATATGAAAAAATTGATAAAGCTGGTGGTGGACCATGGCGAGATCTACGAGAGCCAGTCCCTCTTTGCCCAGAACATCATTACCTGTTTTGCCCGCATGGATGGATCTCCCGTCGGAATCATAGCGAACCAGCCGCTTGCTATGGCAGGGTGCCTGGATATCAATGCCTCCGACAAGGCGGCCCGTTTCATCCGTTTCTGTGACTGTTTCAATGTACCGATTCTGACCTTTGTCGATGTGCCCGGTTACCTGCCGGGGATCAATCAGGAGTTCGGCGGGATCATCAGGCACGGGGCAAAGCTGCTGTACGCATATCCCGAAGCAACGGTGCCGAAGATAACGATCGTTATTCGTAAGGCTTACGGCGGGGCGTATCTCGGGATGTGTTCGAGTGAGGCCGGTGCCGACATGGTTATTGCCTGGCCGACGGCCGAGATTGCCGTGATGGGAGCGGATGGCGCGGCGAACATTATATTCCGGAATGAACCTGACGACCTGAAACAGCAGAAGAAAGAGGAGTATATTGAGGAGTTTGCTACCCCATACCAGGCAGCCGCGCGCGGTATGGTCGGACAGGTTATCGAACCGAGTGAGACACGGCCGGTGATCATCAGCGCGCTCAAGATGCTGGAGGACAAAGAGGATGAGCGTCCTTACAAGAAACACGGAAACATTCCCCTGTAAAAGGGAAGAGAAGTAATTAATTCCTTGACATTGCAAGGAGTTTTATACAAGGAACAGTGCAATACGAGATATCAGGAAGGGAAGAATGGAATCATGGCAGAACATCCGGATATAAAAAAATGGAGAGAACTCGCGGAAAAGGGTCTAAAGGGAAAGCCGGTCGAATCCCTGAACTGGATGACCCCGGAGGGAATCCAGGTAAAACCCCTGTACACGGCCGAAGACCTTGAGGCGTTGGAATGCGTCAATACACTTCCGGGGCTTCCCCCCTATGACAGGGGGCCTCAGGCCACCATGTACGCCCAGAGGCCATGGACGATCCGGCAGTATGCCGGGTTCTCCACGGCGAAGGAATCGAATGAATTTTATCGAAGGAATCTCGCCGCCGGTCAGAAGGGGCTTTCGGTGGCCTTTGACCTTGCGACCCACCGGGGGTACGATTCCGATCATGCCCGGGTGGTCGGCGATATCGGAAAGGCCGGCGTCGCAATAGACTCTGTGGAGGATATGAAGGTCCTCTTCGATCAGATTCCGCTGGATCAGATGTCGGTCTCCATGACCATGAATGGCGCCGTTCTTCCCTGCCTCGCGGGGTATATCGTTGCGGCGGAGGAACAGGGGGTCACGCAGGACAAGCTTTCGGGGACCATACAGAACGACATCCTCAAGGAATACCTCACACGAAATACGTACATATACCCTCCGGGCCCTTCCATGAGGATCGTTTCGGACATTATCGGATACTGCTCGAAGAATATGCCCCGGTACAATACCGTCAGCATCAGCGGGTATCACATGATGGAGGCCGGAGCGAACTCCGTGCTTCAGACCGCATTTACCCTGGCCGACGGGCTTCAGTATGTGAGAACGGCCCTTGATGCCGGGCTTGACATAGACGCATTCGCGCCGCGACTCTCATTCTTCTTCGGGATCGGGATGAACTTCTTCATGGAGATTGCCATGCTGAGGGCAGCCCGCTTTCTCTGGCATGAGTTGATCAGTCAGTTTAATCCCCAGAACCCGAAATCCGCCATGCTCAGGACCCACTGCCAGACATCAGGCTGGAGCCTGACGGAACAGGACCCCTACAACAACATCGTGCGCACCACGATAGAATGCCTGGCCGCATCCCTGGGTGGTACCCAGTCCCTCCATACCAACTCATTCGATGAGGCCGTGGCCACCCCCTCCGACTTTTCCTCCAGGATCGCGCGGAACACCCAGATCATCGTTCAGGAAGAGGCCCAGGTCTGCCACGTAATAGATCCGCTCGGTGGGTCCTATTATGTCGAGGCCCTGACGGACGGGATCATAAAAGAGGCGCGAAAAATCATTGAAGAGGTTGAACAGCTGGGCGGCATGGCCAAGGCCATCGAGACCGGGATGCCGAAGATGCGCATAGAAGAATCGGCGGCCCGTAAGCAGGCCCGGATAGACCAGGGTCTGGATGTGATCGTGGGTGTTAACAAGTATAAGATAGAGGAAGAACCCCTCGATAATATCCGTGAGGTATCGGAGGCGGTTCGGAATGAGCAGATCGCCAGGCTGCAGGAGCTCAAGAAGAGCCGGGACCCCGCCGCCGTGCAGAAGACCCTGGAGGCCTTGACAAACTGCGCTGAATCGGGGGAGGGGAACCTGCTTGAGATGGCGATATCCGCCGCACGGGCCAGGGCGACGGTCGGAGAGATGTCGTGGGCCATGGAGCAGGTCTTCGGACGGTATATCGCGACCACCCAGTGTATATCCGGGGCCTATGCCGCAGAGTACGCGGACAGCGAGATATTCGCCTCAGCCAAGAAGCGGGCGGGTGACTTCATGGAACGGGAAGGGAGACGGCCGCGGATGCTGGTTGTCAAGATGGGGCAGGATGGCCACGACCGCGGGAGCAAGGTGATCGCCACGGCCTATGCCGATCTTGGATTTGATGTGGATATTGGTCCCATGTTCCAGACCCCCCGGGAGGCGGCCAAGATGGCGGTGGAGAACGATGTCCATGTCGTCGGCGTCTCTAGCCTGGCCGCCGGACACAAGGCGCTTGTCCCCCAGCTCTTAGAGAATCTCGAAAAAGAGGGGGGAGGAGATATCAAGGTCATCGTCGGTGGCGTGATCCCTCATGGTGATTATGAGTTTCTCTATAATGCCGGTGTGGCGGCGATATTCGGTCCGGGGACACCCATCCTGGAATCCGCGAACAAGGTCCTGAACATCCTGGAGCAGGGTGCATGATATCAGCTGATATCCAGCCATATATAGACGGAGTGCTCAGACACGACAGGCGTATGATCTCCAAGACCATTACGCTGATCGAAAGTTCACTCCCGAAGCACAAGAAGACGGCACGGCTTGTCATTGATCAACTGATTCCTCACACGGGGAAGGCCATACGCCTCGGAGTAACGGGGGTACCTGGCGCGGGGAAGAGCACCTTCATAGAGGCCCTTGGTATGGTACTGGTGAAAGAGGGGTACAGTGTGGCCGTTCTCGCCGTTGACCCGAGCAGTGTGAGAAGCGGGGGGAGCGTTCTGGCGGATAAAACCCGCATGGAAAAACTCTCCACCCATGAGAATGCCTTTATCCGGCCCTCCCCCTCAGGGGGTACCCTCGGGGGCGTTGCAAGCAAGACCAGAGAGACCATGCTTGTCTGTGAGGCTGCCGGCTTTGATGTAGTGATCGTTGAAACCCTGGGCTCCGGTCAATCCGAGGTTGCGGTGGCCTCCATGGTCGATTTCTTCCTGATGCTGATGATATCCGGAGCGGGAGACGAACTTCAGGGGATAAAAAAGGGGATCTTGGAGCTGATCGATGCGATTGCCATCAACAAGGCCGATGGCGACAATATGCAGAGAGCGGCCTTTGCACGTAAACAGTTCGAGACGGCCCTCCATTTTTCGGCCCCGTCCTCCCCCAACTGGTCTCCCCCCGTTCTTCTCTGCAGTTCCCTGGAATTGACCGGCATACAGGAGATCTGGGATGTCGTCCTGAAACACAGGGGAAAAATGACATCTACCGGCGAACTGGAGATAAAACGGGAAAAACAGGCCATTGACTGGATGTGGTTTCTGGTTAAAGAGGGGCTTTCCGAGTGGTTTTATAAAAACCCCTATGTCAAGACGATGATACCAAAGATTGAAAGGGAGGTGGAAGAGGGGACGACCGCCCCGACCACCGCCGCGGATAAGCTGCTTTTTTTCCTGGACGAGAAGTGAGTATTTCCCGGTACAGCAGATTTTTCATACAGCAAGGAATGACAGGAGGGACGTTACGAAATGATACCATATTTAAAGATGGACGATTTTGGAAGGCCTCTGAAGGAATCACAGATAAAGAGGATGGAGGAAAACGTAGCCCTGGCGCAGGAGGTCATGCGGGGGATTGATGCGGAGGCCCTGCGGATCAAGGGGGTTGGAATCCCGATCGAGAAGGTTCATCAGCGCGGCGATATGACCGTGTGGGAACGGATCGAGTATCTGGCCGACCCCGGGACGTTTTGCCCCCTCCACACCATCTTTGACCCCGACCACGAGGAATCCGGAAGCACAGGGGTGGTCGACGGTCTTGCCCGGATCAACGGCCGGTGGTGCATGCTGATCGGGTTCAACAACAAGTGGATGGCCGGCGCCTGGATAGCCGGGCAGCCCGAGAACAATCTCCGGGCCACCGATATTGCAAAGATCATGAACCTCCCCCTCGTCTGGCTGGTGAACTGTTCCGGCGTCAAACTGCCGGAGCAGGAGAAGATGTATGCCAACCGTCGCGGCCAGGGGACCTGCTTCTACCGGCACGCGGAGCTGGAAAAACTGGGCATCCCCGTTCTGGCGGGTATCTACGGCACCAATCCCGCCGGAGGAGGATACCAGGGGATCAGCCCCACCATACTGCTGGCGCACAAGAACTGTAACATAGCGGTGGGCGGCGGCGGCATCGTGGGGGGGATGAGTCCCAAGGGATATTTCGATGAAGAGAGTGCGGAGGAGTTGATCACCGCCACCCGTCATTTCAAGTCTGTCCCGCCGGGGAGTGTCAAGATCCATTACGACGAGACCGGGTTCTTCAGGGCGGTCTTTGATGAGGAAACGCAGGTCCTGGATGCCCTGAAGGACTACATGACGGGTCTCCCCGCGTATGACCCCCGGTTCTTCCGCCTTGCTGTACCGGCAGAGCCCAAATATTCCCCGTCGGAGCTGCCGTACCTGATAAGCATGAATCCGAAGGCGGGGTATGATTTCGACAACGTCCTTGCCCGCCTGGTTGACAACAGCCAGCATCTAGAGTTCAGACCCGGATACGGTCCGGAGATCTACACGGGGCTTGTCATGATAGACGGGTTCCTGATGGCTGTCATCGGCAACCGCCAGGGACTGCTGCCTAACTATCCCGAATATACGAATGAGTATATCGGTGTGGGGGGCAAGCTCTACCGCCAGGGCCTGATCAAGATGAATGAATTTGTGACGCAGTGCGGTCGTGACAGGCTTCCTATCATCTGGTTCCAGGACACCTCCGGGATTGATGTGGGTGATACCGCAGAAAAGGCGGAGCTCCTCGGCCTGGGGCAGTCGCTGATCTACTCGGTAGAGCAGACCAACGTGCCGATGATGCTGATCGTCCTGCGCAAGGGGACGGCGGCGGCCCATTACGTGATGGGAGGTCCCACTGCCAATAACAACAATGCCTTTACCCTTGGCACCCCCAGTACCGAGATCAATGTGATGCACGGCGAGACGGCTGCCGCCGCAAGTTACTCGAGGAGGCTTGTCAAGGAGAAGGATGCCGGTAATTCACTCAAGCCGGTTATTGAAAAGATGAACGAGATGGTCCAGCATTACCGTGATACATCCCGGCCGGTGTACTGCGCCAAGACGGGGATGGTGGATGAGGTCGTGCGTTTCGAAGACATGCGCCGGTACATGGTGGCATTTTCCAACGGTGTCTATCAGAACCCACGGTCGATATGTCCCCGCCACCAGATGATGCTCCCGAGGCTTATACAGTCGCAGATTGTCAAGGGCCTTGACAGGCCGGGGAAAGAGGAATAGAAGCGTGGTGCGATCGGCTGCTGCGGGTGTTCTTCAGCGTCGGTTGCCCCATAGAGATATAAGGGTATATTGTCAGGGGTGCCCCTGCTGCAGTATATAATCAAAATTATCAGGAGGAATGGAAATGAGCGTAGTGATATCAGCACCCATGCCGGGAACCATTGTTGAAATTCTGGTGAAGGTCGGTGATGGGGTCAAGGAGGACGACGAGGTGATAATCCTTGAGGCGATGAAGATGGA
>JAUSPK010000008.1 GCA_030655735.1 Syntrophales bacterium
ACCAGAAACGAGCCTCTTCTATTTACCACAGGAACCGTTATCTGAGGCTTTCCTGTATCTATAATCTTTTTGAAGTCGAGCCAGGCATCATTGTCAATCTCGGAATAGTGGGTGGAGCGGGGCTTTATCTCCGTCTTAAAATTCAGCAGAGATCTCGCTATCTCATTGATATATATCAAGTACCCTTCTCTATCGGTTGCGATAATTGCAAAATAAGCGGAGTCAAGGAGTGCCTTAAAAGGAATCGTCTGATTTGATAATATCTCTTCTGCGAATTCTTTTTGCTCAGACATGATAAAAACCACCAAAATATATATTTGATAATACTGGCAGTCGCTGATTATATCCTATTAGAATCTATACTCGGAGTCAAACGCAAAATAGAAGGGCAAAACAGGCAGGAACACTCGCAGGCGAAGACCGGATTGATTAAAATAAGGCAAAGGGGTATAACCCGTCTGAAGGAAGGTGGCAGTCATGAAACCGAAGATACTTTTTATGGGGACACCGGATTTTGCCGTCCCCTCCCTCAAGGCCCTGGCAGAGGCCGACTGCAACATTGTAGGGGCCGTTACGCAGCCGGACAGGCCAAAGGGGAGGGGGAGAAAACCCGTTCCTCCCCCCGTGAAGACCTGCGCGCTGGAGCTGGGGATAGCGGTCTACCAACCCGATCGTGTCCGGGACGATGCCTTTCTCGAGACATTCAGAAAGATATCTCCCGACATGGTGGTGCTGGCCGCCTTCGGCCAGATACTTCCCAGAGAGATTATCGATTCTCCCCGGTTCGGATGCATCAATGTACACCCCTCTCTCCTCCCCAGGTACCGGGGGGCGGCGCCGATCAACTGGTCCATTATAAATGGAGACCGGAATACGGGGATGACCATCATGCTGATGGACGAGGGAGTGGATTCGGGAGACATCCTGCTGCAGGAGGAGGTCGCCATAGCTCCCGACGACACCTTCGACGATCTTCACAAAACATTGTCCACGATGGGAGCCGAGCTTCTCATTCAGGCCATCCAAGGCGTTGTGGGCGGGATTATTACCCGGACCCCGCAGGATCCATCCCTCGTTACCCTGGCGCCCCGCCTTGGGCCCGGGATGGGGCATATCGACTGGAACAACGAACCGGAAAAGATCGTCAATCTCATCAGGGGTCTCTCCTCACGCCCCGGGGCATACTCCTTTCTCGGTGACAAAAAGCTGAAAATATTCTACGCCGTGGCGGGAAAAGAGACATCCTCAGGCGAAAAGGAACCGGGAAAACCGGGAAAACTAATGGAGGCGGGACTACAGGTAGCCACAAGAGACGGGCATGTATATCTCAAAGACGTGCAGCTTGAAGGTAAAAAACGAATGCTGATTGAAGATTTCCTGAGAGGGCACCCCCTGGTAACGGATGACATCCTCGAATAAAAGACCTCCCGTAATGAAGGACACCCCACGCAATCTAGCGGTTCAGATCCTAAACAGGGTCGATGGGGGGGGCTTTGCGCAGCCCCTCCTTGATGCGGTCCTGTCACGCGTCACCCTCCCCACCGCGCAGGACAGGGGGCTTCTGACGCAGCTTGTCTACGGAACTCTTCGTCTCAGAAATCGCCTGGACTGGATTATCCGTGAGGTGTACACGGGTGACTTTAAAAGTATGGAACCGGGGATACGCAATATCCTGAGAGTGGCGCTCTATCAGGTGATGTTTGCGGACAGGGTGCCGACATATGCAGCAACGGACGAAGCGGTCAAGATAACCAAAAAGCTGTATCCCGGACGTTCAAACCTGGTTAATGCAATCCTTCGAAACGCGGCGAGAAGGATGGACAGTATAAAATATCCCCTCCTTGATAAAGATCCGCTGTCTCACATCTCCGTGGTCCACTCGCACCCGCTGTGGCTGGTACGGATGTGGGCCAAGGAGCTTGGTCTTGAAGAGACGCGTGCGCTGTGTGAAAGCAACAACGAGATTCCCCCTCTTGCGATCAGGGCAAACCGCCTGAAGACCACCCGGTCCGATCTGATCGCACGGCTCAAAGAGTCGGGCTGTGGAGCGACCCCCTCACGCTACTCACCCGACGGTATCGTGCTCTCCGATCTGCCGGTCTCCGTGCGAGAGATGCCGCTGTACAAAGAGGGGCAGATGCAAATCCAGGACGAGGCATCCCAGATGATCTCCCTCCTTGTGGATCCGAAACCGGGGGAGGCGGTGCTTGATGTATGCTCCGGCGTGGGGATCAAGACAACGCACCTCGCCCAATTGATGCGCAACAGCGGCAGGATCGTCGCAATGGATATAAGCCGCAAAAAGATTGTGCCCTCGCAGGATCTCGCCCGCAGGCTGGGCGCAACGATCATCGAACCGATCGCTTACGATGCGACCCAGGACCCGCCGGCAAATCTGCGCGAACGGTTTGACCGTATCCTCGTGGATGTCCCCTGTTCCGGTCTGGGGACGTTGAGAAGGAACCCCGAAATCAGATGGAATACCACTCCGGAAGACATGAAAAAAAATCCCCCCCTCCAGAAGGCGCTCCTGAACCGATCGGTTGACTACTTGAAGAAGGGAGGGGTCGTGGTTTACAGTACCTGCACTATCTCATCTGCGGAGAATGAAGCGGTAATCAGAGGGTTTCTGGCCGACAACCCCGGCTTTGAATGTGTTCTCCCCGCCACCGTGCCTGCCGAGATGCTGAGCGGGACCGGGATGTTCAGGACATTTCCACACCGCCACGGGGCGGACGGCTTCTTCGGGGCCGCACTCAAGAGGAAAGGAGACTAAGCCATGGAAAAACACAAACCGACCCGCGAGGAGGCCCTCGCACTCCTGCACCAGTACAATAAGAGTGAAAGCCTGCTCAAGCATGCCTATGCGGTGGAGGGGGTCATGCGCTACTGCGCGCGCAAAAGGGGCGAAGATGAAGACGAATGGGGGATTATCGGCCTCGTTCACGACCTGGATTATGAACGCTTTCCCGATCAGCACTGCGCCATGACACAGAAAATTCTCGAAGAACACGGCTGGCCGGATGCATATATACGGGCCATCGTATCCCATGGATGGGGAATATGCTCGGACGTCGAACCGGAGAGTACCCTGGAAAAAACGCTGTACGCGATCGACGAATTGACGGGGCTCGTCACAGCCAACGCCATGGTACGGCCCTCCAGAAGCGTCATGGACATGAGCGTGAAATCGGTCAGGAAAAAGTGGAAGTCTCCGGCGTTCGCCGCGGGCGTTGACCGGTCAATTATTCAAAAAGGCGCCCAGATGCTGGGTGTGGA
Organism: Syntrophales bacterium; assembly: GCA_030655735.1. Lineage (GTDB taxonomy): Bacteria > Desulfobacterota > Syntrophia > Syntrophales > UBA2210 > UBA6078. The sequence continues at coordinate 3,280 of JAUSPK010000008.1, forward strand.
GATCGGTGAACTGATTGAAGATACCATCAACGGTATGCGTGAGGTGGCTGGTGAGATAGGCTTACAAGGAGATTCTGCAGAGGATACCGGTCCCTGAAGGGGGGCAGCAGAGGGCTATGTCATCTTTCTCCTGTTCGGGCCGGTGTAGAGACCACCCCTCCCCCGTATGGGATCAACACCGACAGTGACCCACCTCCCCTCGGAGTAGCGGTAAAACCGCTTGATCTTATGCTCACGAATCAGCTCACCCAGCACCGTGCCGACGATATAATCATATGAGTTGTCTGTATATTTTACCCTGAGGTACAGTCCCTGTTGCGACATGCCATATTACCCCCTTCCATTGGGGTGATCGTACCACGGGTTGCAGAAAATTTAAAGCAGAGAAAACCGCGGTGGGGGTCAGGTCTTGCTTTTTGCCACCCTGGACGCGATCTTACTGACCCGTGAATGTGATTCTGGTCGGCATAGGCGGCGATATCACTCACCTCTCACCTGATGGCAAAAAGCAAGACCTGACCCCATACCCGTGAGCGAATGCCTGAAATAGATTGACTTTATATCAAAAAAAATATAGCAAAGCCCTTTGAAGAAATGCTCGGAAGGACGGATACGAATGTTTTTGAAACAGATGCAGGTGGGGCATATGGCGGTATTCGCCTATATCGTGGGTGACAAGGAAAGCGGGGAGGGATTGGTGATCGATCCAGCCGCGGAGATTGAACGCATCCTGTCGGAGGCAGCCGCCGCCGGTATCACCATCAGATATATCGTCAATACCCACGGACATGTCGATCACACCTCCGGAAACGCAGCCATGAAGGACCAAACGGGAGCGGACATCATTATCCACAGGGACGATGCCAACATGCTCGTCTCCACCCCCTCCGCGGTGCTGCGCATGTTCGGCGCCAAGGCCTCTCCCCCTGCGGACAGGACCGTACAGGATGGAGACAACATTACCATCGGAAAGATCATACTGCAAACCATGCATACCCCCGGTCACTCCCCCGGCGGCATGTCGCTCTATACACCCGGGTACGTCTTTACCGGAGACACCCTGTTTGTAGAGGGCTTGGGGAGAACAGACCTCCCGGGCGGATCGTGGAATACGATGCATGAATCGATCACAAAGAGGCTTCTGACACTCCCCGATGAAACCGTTGTCCTGCCCGGGCACAACTACGGGAGGATGTCGACGTCCACCATAAAAAACGAACGGGAGAACAACCCGTTTCTGAGATAAAAAGGGGGAAGCCCTATGGAACATAATGCCGTGATCACAACAGATCTCGATCAATTGAAGCTCTTCAGCAGGGGCAAGGTGCGTGATGTATACGAAGTGGGGGACAGCCTCCTCATCATCACAACGGACAGGATATCCGCCTTTGACGTCATTATGACCGATCCTGTCCCCGAGAAGGGAAAGATCCTGACACAGATGTCCAGCTTCTGGTTCCGCGAGATGGAGGATATCATCGCAAACCACCTGATCACGACGGACATAAATGAGCTACCCGAAGAGTGCACCCCCTATAAAAGGATATTGGAGGGGAGGAGCATGCTGGTCAGAAAGGCGGCCGCCCTTCCGGTGGAATGCGTTGTACGGGGATACCTCAGCGGATCGGGATGGAAGGATTACTGCTCCGAAGGGGCTGTTTCGGGAGTGAGTCTCCCTCCGGGCCTGAAAGAATCGGCACGGCTTCCGGAGCCCATCTTCACTCCTTCGACCAAGGCCGAAGCGGGGCAGCATGACGCCCCCATGACACGGGGGGAGATGGAGGAACTGATCGGCCGCGACATGGCGGAGCGGGTTATCGACGCCAGCATGAGAATCTACAACAGGGCACGGACGATTGCCGGGAAGGGAGGCATCATCATTGCCGATACCAAGATGGAATTTGGAACCGTCGCCGGCGAATTGATACTGATAGATGAACTCTTGACGCCCGATTCATCACGGTTCTGGCCTGAAGATGATTTCGAGGAAGGCCGTCCCCAGAAGAGTTTTGACAAACAGTTCCTGAGAGACTATCTCCTCTCCATACAGTGGGACAGGAAACCGCCCGCCCCCCATCTCCCTGAGGATGTCATAACGGGAACGATGGAAAAATATAAAGAGGCCCTGAGGCGCATCGTAGGGTGAGACTTTTTAAGGGTACCCTACTTGACATGCCGACAGGCCGTCGCTATCTTAACTCCACCGTTCGTATACCCCATGCCAGGTTCGTGCGAACAGTAAATTCATCCATCGAACGGGAATCCATTCAATAGATCATGAAAAACGATTACTACTCAACCCTTGGCGTGGACAAAAACGCCTCAGCCGACGAATTAAAAGCATCCTACCGGAAGATGGCCCTGAAATACCACCCGGACAGAAATCCTGGGAACACGGAGGCCGAGGAAAGATTCAAGGAGGCAGCCGAGGCTTACGAAGTCCTGTCCGATCCGAGAAAGAGGGAAATCTACAACCGGTATGGGCACGAGGGGCTCCGGGGAAATGGCTTCCAGGGATTTTCCGGGTTCGAGGATATCTTTTCGAGCTTCGGCGACATATTTGAAGGTATCTTCGGATTCGAGACCGGCAGGTCACGTTCACGAACGGCAGCCCAGCAGGGGGCTGACCTTCGCTATGACCTGAAAATCTCTTTTATGGATGCAGCCTTCGGGGTATCTCCGGAAATAGAGATAGAGCGGCTCGAAGGGTGTGAGGAATGCGGAGGCAGCGGTGCTGCGCCCGGAACACAGCCCTCTGTATGTCCGACATGCCGGGGTTCGGGACAGGTAACCAAATCAAGCGGCTTTTTCAGCATCAGCTCCGCCTGCCCTCAATGTCACGGTGCCGGACAGGTAATAGCGAATCCCTGCAAGGCCTGTCGTGGGACAGGCAAAACGATGTCAAGAAAATCCATACAAATAAAGATACCACCGGGCGTGGAGACCGGTTCGCGTCTGAGACTCCGAGGGGAGGGTGAAGGGGGAACATTCGGCGGCCCCAGGGGAGATCTTTACGTCTTTATATATATAAAGCCCCATAAGCTCTTTGAACGGGATGGAAACAACATCGTATGCCGCATATCCATCCCCATGACCCAGGCCGTCCTTGGCGGAACTGTTGATGTCCCCACGCTGGAGGGCGTGGAGCGGATGAAAATACCCAAGAATACCCCCCACGGCAAGGTATTTAAATTGAGAGGCAAAGGGATCCCGCATCTTCGGGGGTTCGGAAGAGGGGATCAGCTTGTTCAGGCTGTGGTAGAGATACCGACTTCTCTGAGCAAAAAGGAAGAAAAACTGCTCAGGGAATTTGCCAAACTGCGGGGCGAGCTATAGGAACAGCTCTGTTTTCTTATCAAAAGGCCTTGACTTGAAGAGATAATGATAATAGATGCGTACAGGGGCAACGGGGGGTTGCCCGGGTAGTGTGCTAGAAACCTGAGTAGAGGGGGGACATAAAGTGGCAGAAGGTACGGTAAAATGGTTCTATGAGAAAAAGG
>JAUSPK010000159.1 GCA_030655735.1 Syntrophales bacterium
TGCCGAACAGGGCTTGGGCCAGCAGTACCCGTACCTTATCGCTGCCGTCAAGCTCCTTCATCTTTTTCTGACGCATCTCTTCCGGGATGCCGAGGCCGTTTAACAGCACCGCGGCCTCCGCCTCTGCCTCATAGCCGTTCATTTCACCGAACTTGGCTTCCATCTCTCCGGAACGGATGCCATCCTCCTCGGTAAAATCAGTCTTGGAATAGAGGGCCTCACGTTCGGCCATCACCTTGTAGAGCTTCTTATGCCCCATGATCACGGTATTGAAAACGGTATGCGCGTCAAAGGCAAACTGGTCCTGGCTGAGCATCGCGATGCGCTCTCCCCGCCCCTTGGTAATCTCGCCCCGATCAGCCTCAAGCTGGCCTGCCAGGATCTTCAGAAAGGTAGATTTTCCGGCACCGTTCGCACCGATCAGGCCGTAGCAGTTGCCAGGGGTGAACTTGATATTGACGTCTTTGAAGATGACCCTCTTACCATAGGAGAGGGCAATATTGGATGCGGCTATCATGGTTGTGTCCTTATAATAAAAGCCACAAGGAGGCTCCCCGTGGCATAGAGTATTTTCTTTCGGTTAGGAAAAGAAGGACTTACAGCTGTTGATCTTCTTGAAGGGGGAGATTCTCCTCTTCCCCGGCAGGACTGTCCAGATTCTCCAGCTTGCGCTGCTTCTTTTCCTCTTTTTTCTTTTTCTTTGCCAGTTCTTTCTGGCGCTTTTGAAATGAATAGTTTGGTTTACCCAAAGCTCTGTCCTTATGAATGATTCGTGTTGGGTGCAGAAGACACTGCGGCAAAAAAAAGCACCCTGCAGTTACAAACCGCAGGGTGCATTCTTTCAAATGCTACTACTTTTTACAGAGCCTTTACATTGGCTGCTGCCGGGCCTTTCTGGCCCTGTTCAACATCGAACGTCACGCGCTGACCCTCTTGCAGGGACTTGAAGCCTTCGGCCTGAATCGCGCTGTGATGAACGAAAACGTCCTTGCCGCCATCCATTTCGATGAACCCAAAGCCTTTTCCGTCGTTAAACCATTTAACGGTACCTTCTGCCATAACGTATATCCTCCTTTCTTAAGTTTTTCAAAGTCGGATTACCATTATGACTGAATAAAAAAGGCCTCCAAATTTTACTGGACATGGTCGACCGATCTTTGCACTTCAAAATGCTTTTCTCCAACTTGCAGCGCAACCCTACCGGGTTTTTTTACGCATGTCAAGGGTTAAGTTGCTTTATAACGGTTTTTATTTATTCATCCGGTTCCAGATGCGCAATAACATCTAATACCCGCGGGCCATCTTTCAGGAGGGCTTCTTTGACTTCTTCAGAGATGTTGTGGCCTATACGGACAGAGATTTCCGGGGCAACCAGGACATGGAGGTCGACATAGAGACTTTCGCCGCATTTACGGGTGCGTATGGCGTGCACGTCTTTGACCCCATCCACACCCATCGCTATTTTCTCTATCTGGGAACGATCTTTCAATGAAGCCCCGCGATCGGAGAGCTCTGCCAGTGCTGGACTCATGATGTCCCAGGAGACCTTTAAGATGAAGACAGAGATTATGAGCGCGCCGACGTGATCTACAAAGGCCCAATTGGGATTCATTGCGGATGCCGCGACGGCTATGACGGCTGGCACCGAACTGAAGGCATCCGACCGGTGGTGCCACGCATTCGCGATAACCGCCGTTGATTTTACTCGTGTGCCGACAATCACCGTCCAGCGATACAGGATTTCCTTCAGTATAATGGAAAGGGCCGGCCCGACAATGGCTATCCAGGCCGTCTGCCTGATATGAACTTCACTAATCTTCGTCAGGGCCGTATAGCCCAGCCCGAGTGCGACGAAAAGGAGGGCCGCGCCGATCAGGACGGTAATAATTGTCTCAATCTTCCGATGTCCGTAAGGATGGTCTTCATCAGGCGGGGCGGTCCAGTAGCGCACCCCCAGGATCACCGAAAAGTCGGTGGCCATGTCGGACAGGCTGTGGACGGCATCCGCAATAACCGCCTGGCTGGCGCCCACAAAACCAACGATAAATTTTAAAGCCGCCAGGGCTACATTAAGGAAGAGCCCGACCCAGGTAACTCTCTTGATCTGGGCAATACGATCGGCGGTTATTTCCTGTTTCATCCTATATCGACCTTTTCTTGATCCCCTGTGCCTCTACGAGCCTTTTCAGCTCTCCGTAAGGCTGTGCGCCAACCAGCATATCTTCATGCATCAGAAATGTCGGGACGGCAGTGATTCCCTTTGTGCGCGCGGCGGCCCAATCCGCATCCACCGACGCCCTGAAGTCCCTTGTCGTGAGAACGGCCTCCGCCTCTTCGCGGGGGAGCCCGACGGAGGCTGCCAGGTCCACCAGCACCGGAACCTGCGCGATATTCTTTCCCTCTGCGAAGTAGGCCCTGAAGACCTCACGGTGAAAAGCCTCGCCTTTATCCCTCGAAGCAGCCCAGTGGCCTAACTCCTGGGCCAAACGGCTGTTATAGGTCTTGTCCCGCTCCCCGAAGGAGAGTCCCAGATCAGCCGCGGTTTCCCTCAGACGAGCCCTTATCTTTTCCAGGTTTACGGGATAACCGGCAAAAAGCTGTTCGATCAGAAGCCCCTCCTCCGGTGTGTCCGGATGGAGAGGGAACGCCCGCCATCGAACGTCGATCAGATATTCCCTTGTGAGTTGTTCAATACGCCCGGTAATGAAGTAGCACCAAGGTCAGACGTAATCGGAAAACAGCTCAAGTGTTGCAAATTCGGACATCTTCTCTCCTCAAGAATCCGTCTCTTTGTGAGGGGCAGAGACTCGTTACGCAGGCTCCTTTTCAGGATTAAGGAAGGAACCGAAACCAGCATCCATGAATAAACGTAACGCCTCGATATTACGCATGCCGCAATAATTGTCAAGGAATTTCAGGGATGCGAGGCTGCCGATGCGAGACTGCCCCCCTTTTTGCGCTGAAATCAGGGCAGAGTGTTGTGCCGTGCGGCAGTCCGAAGAGGGCTTTAAAGAACGTTCTGGTGAAAAGTTTCGCAGAACTCACCCTCAAAATACTCAGAAAGGTGTATTGACCGCGGATAAAAAGCCTGTCATCTTAGGCACAAATAATAGTCGTTATGTGCGGGTTTAGTTGCCTTAGGCGTTGCCGGGAGGAGATAAAGAATGGTTATCGTGACAACCGTGTCCTTCAACAAGACAAATATGTACGAGACGGAAAGACGCGTGGGGGAATTTCCTCCCGTTCCCGGTTACATCAATATGATGGGACCATATATAAAGAACATCAAATTCGGAGGGGGGATCGAAACTGTTCACCTCTTTGAATTTGATGAATCCAGGCTTGAAGAGGCCCGTGATTTTATCAATGACCGGATGATGATCTACAAAGAGATAGCCGATCTTACCTATTCAGTGGAACTGTGGCTCAATTTTGAAGACGTTCTTAATATGACCGGACTGGAAAGGGGTCAATCCTACGCATCGGCTTAAACAATCTTCAATATCCACGGCATGCGTCAACAGATTTCCTGAAATCATCCTACCGATATATCTTAATAATCATTGACAAAAACCATCTCCTGCAATAAGAAGACCGCTTGACTGGTCCCTGCACGTTTCACTATCGGGATTGCGTCAAAGACGTATAACCGAATCTCATTGAATATCAACAAGGAGTCATATTTTTGACAGGAACACTCGTTAATACAGGAGCTATTATTGCGGGGGGAGTGATAGGGATATCCGTAGGGAATCACCTGCCCGAAAGAATCAAGACGATCATGGTCCAGGCGCTCGGGCTTTCCGTTGTCCTGGTCGGTATCCAGATGGCCCTTGCCGTTACCGATCTTATCGTGACTATCGGCTGTATGCTGGTTGGGGCGATAACCGGGGAACTGATCAGGATTGAGTACTGGATTGAACGCCTTGGAGAGTGGCTTAAGGCGCGTACTAACTCGAACTCTTCAACCTTCGCGGAGGGCTTCATGTCCGCCTCCGTCCTCTACCTTACGGGCGCGATGATGATCGTGGGTTCCATACAGGACGGTACCATCGGCGACCCGACCACGCTCTACGTAAAGGCCCTCCTCGACGGCGTTATAGCAATACCCCTTGCGTCGAGTCTGGGGATAGGGGTTGCCTTCTCCGCTATTTCCGTGTTTGCCGTCCAGGGGAGCCTGACGATCCTCTCGGCACACCTGCTCTTTATGCAGGACCCGGCCGTCCTGAACGCCGTCACCGCCACCGGCGGACTGCTTATTGTCGGGATCGGCATGAACCTTCTGAAGGTAACAAAAATAGCGATAGGAAATTTTCTGCCCGCGATCCTGTATGCCATCGTCTGGGCCGTATTTATGTAGACAGGAGGATTGATGGAAATAGGTTTGATCGGTCTGCCCAATTCAGGCAAGACGACGATCTTCAACGCGCTGACGGGACGCGCGGCGGAGGTCACGACATACACGGACGCGACGTCCAAGCCGAATATCGCCGTTGTCGATGTGATTGATGAGCGGATAACCCGCCTCTCCGAGATGTACAAACCCCAGAAGACCACCTACGCGACGGTCCAGTTCGTGGATTTCGCGGGGCTTGCGCGTGATGTGGAGGGAAAGGTGTCGTTCCCGGACGCCTCAATCGGGATGATGCGCAATGTGGACACGCTCGCGCTGGTGGTGGAAAACTTCCCGAATATCCTGGGGGAGGCCTCATCGCCCCTGGACGATATCGAACAGATGGAGACGGAACTGCTCGTTTCGGATCTGATAGTCTGTGAACGGCGGCTGGAGAAGATCGCCTTGAGCCATAAACGGGGCCAGAAGACGCCCGCGTCCCAGCTGGAGGAGGGTATCCTGAGAAAGATACAGGACTGTCTCAACGACGGTGGGCGCGTTACAGAGATAGACCTGGGCCGGGACGAGAAGAAGATGGTGAGCGGGTTCCAGTTTCTGACAGGGAAACCCCTCCTGATAATACTGAATTCGAGCGAGGATACCTTCGGGAAGAACCGTGACCTGCTCGAAGAGATCGGGAAGAACCATACCGTGATCGAATTCGCCGGGACCTTTGAAATGGAGCTGCCCCTCCTGGATGATGAGGAAAAACAACTCTTCATGGAAGACATGGGGATAAAGGAATCGGCCAGGGATCGCCTGACGCGATCGGCATATGAGCTCTCCAACTCCATCAGCTTCTTTACCGTGGGGGCGGATGAGGTGCGGGCCTGGAATATCCGAGAAGGTCAGTCCGCCGTGGAGGCCGCGGGGGCCATTCACTCGGACCTTGCCCGGGGGTTTATCCGCGCGGAGTGTTTTTCATACGACGACCTAATCGCCTGCGGCTCCGAAAAGGGGGTCCACGACAAGGGGCGCTTCCGTCTGGAGGGGAAGGACTACATCGTCAAGGACGGGGATATACTTGCCATCCGGTTTAGTGTATAATCTCCCCGGCTTGTAACTCCGGGAGGAAAGAATTTTCCCATCGGTTCCAGACGGGTCCATGGATGCTGGGTACAGTGATGAACGCATGCTTCCGAACAACATGTCTGACGCTTCTCGTTGCCCTCTCTCTCCTCAATCCGGGACTGTTGTCTGTAGATTCTGACGGCACCTCCCACGCCTCGGAAATTGCCCCTCCGGCAGGAATACGCGTGAACCCCAATTATTCGAATAAGACACTGCCGGTCTATTCCGTTCAGGCATCCGCGTGCCGCGATGAGAAAAACGCCCGAAGCCTATTGGGAAAACTTAAAAGCAAAGGGTACACGCCTGTCTTCTATTCATGGAAGGACCCCTCTGGCAGGCTGTGGTATTCGGTCTTCCTCAGCGTGTATGGTGATGCCGCCGAGGCCGAACGTGTGGCGCGCCGGTACCGGGAAGCGGAGGGGAGGTCCGTTTTCGTTAAGACCCTGGAGCGGTATACCCTGACGCCCCCTCCTCTTGAACCTGTGGCCAAGCGGCAGGTCGAAGCAGCTCCCCCCGGTGAGGAAAAGAGCGTACTGGAGGGGCCTCGAAACGTCCGTGATGAAGAGCCGGAGATGGCGGAAGAGGAGAAGACCGGCCCGGAGTTTACCTACAGCGGATTCATAGAGTTCGAGAGCTTTGTCAATACCGGGACGGGCCAGAGCTTCAAGGACAAGAACAAAAAGAACGAGATCAGAAACCGTCTCCAGATGAGGTATGGAACGGAGAATCTCTACCTCTTTTCCGTCTCGAACGTCTATCTCTTCCAGACATACCTGAATAAGGGGGCGGATGACCACTACCGGTACGCAAAAGATCAGAAAGTATCGAGAAACCTGAGGCTCTCCTCACAGGAGGCCGAGCTGTCCTTTGACGAGTTGTACCTCAACTACGGCAGGGGAAATTTCAGGCTGCGCGCGGGGAACCAGATATACGGGTGGGGGACGGCTGATGCCTTCAATCCGACGTCATATTTCAATCCGTCCGATATGCGGGAGATCCTTTTCAGGGACGACGACGAGAACAAGGTAGGGGTTCCCTCTCTGTCCGGGATGTTCTTCCTGGGGGATTATACGCTGGAGGCCGTCTTCGTGCCGGTGCATATCCCCACGATTATGGCCCCCGAGGGGAACTTCTGGGCGCTTTCGATCGACAGCTTTCTCCTCCCGATCGTCTTCGATGAGCCGGAGAGGCTCGGCGCCGATATCGACAACGTCGGGTACGGCACCCGCCTGTCGACCAGCGCGGGAGGGGTCGATATATCCGTGAGCGGATACCACGGCCCGGACAAAGGCCCTCTCTTCCTCCCGTACAAGGTGATCTTTCAGGGCACAACCCCCGTCGCGGTTCAACTCAGACCGCAGACCTCCATCGTCACCATGTTCGGCTTCGATCTCTCCGCGGCACTGGGCGACTTCGTCGTGCAGCTCGAGGCCGCCTATTCCCCCGACAAGGCGGGGATCGTCGAACAGAGTGTCACGGGTCTTATGGGCCTGACGATTCCCTTTGAGACAGACAAGGTTCGCTATGTATCCTACGCCGCAGGGTTTAACTACTTCATCCCCCTGAGCAGGCTGATAGAAGGACACACGGGTGATACGGTCTTTACCTTCGAGTGGTTCCAGTCACGGTATCTGGAGGGCGGTGTCTATTCTCCGTCCATCACCGATATCGTCAGCTGCAAGCTTGAAGACAGCTATTTCGACGGCCGCGTCAAGATGACGGTCAAGGGCGTCTTCGACACGAAACACGGGGGGAAGGTCTTCTGGCCGGAGATAGGGTATGATTTCCAGAACGGGTTCCTCGTCGAGGTGGGGTATGCCGCCATCTGGGGAGACAGGGGATCGTCTTGGGAGAGCGATTCGATCTTCTATTACTTCAGGGATAACGACGTGCTGATGGCGAAGATCCGCTACAAGTATTGAGCCTTGAATGTTCGTGAAGGGCCGCCGCTCATCTGCCGCTGTGCCGGCCTTTTCAGCGCAGGGCCTCTTTGTTGAAAGTCGAATCTCTCAGATCTCTGTTGTATTCCAGTTTTAGGATCTTCAGCTCGGTATGCCCCTTGTTGTCCGCCAGGGTCATGGTAGAGACAAAGGGGGTCAGGATGCCGTCGACCGTTCGTATGTCGTGATTCTCAAGATACTTGTGAAATTCGTTCCCCTCGTAAAAGTCAATCCTCACAATAAAATAGTCCGATTTGCGCACATACAACACCAGCTTGCTGTAGACCTTCTCGCCGCTCTCCTTTACCGCCTCCACCGCGTAGCAGTCATAACCGACGGCCTTCGCGTCTTCCAGCAGTTTGTACGAGTAATCATCGATATCCCGCGAGCCGATATCCTCATAGTAGAGGTGTGAATTGACGAAGGGCTTTCCCTTGTCGGAAGAGGCAATCCTCTTTATCTTTCCCGACGAGAGCCTCAGCCACTGATCATCATCACCTCCCTTGTGCGCGTGGGTCAAGAGCTTTATCTGTGTCGGTCGGGTGAAGGATATCAGCATCTTGTCCTCACCCTCCTGGGACTTCTTTGAACTGCTCTCGAACTGTTTTTCCACGACTCTCCCGCCCTTGTGTATCTGCATCAGGACGTCACTCACGGCGGTTTTGGCCTCCGGGAGGGCGTCGTTCTTCTCCATGATCTCCCTCCCGGTGAGCGCGAAGAGGGGGTTGGAGAGGAGCAATACGAAAAGAATCGCAAGGAAGAATCTTAGTTTCATCGGAAGTCCCCTTTTCTCGATTGTGTCAGTCAGTTCGTTTCTCAGAGTTACTCTGTTCCATTCCGAAAAATTTGTCAATGTTCAGATATCTGCCTATCCCGGAGCCGGATTCCGGCCTGTCAAGATTGGTGCCGGTGGCCTTGATGACGGAGGGGAGTATCAGGAGTGCCCCTATCGTCGTGTTGATCATGGTGGTGGCGGTCAGGATGCCGAACAGGGCTATCGGCAGAAAGTTGGAGGTTATCAGTATCGAGAATCCGAATACGAGTGCGATCGATGTAAAGAGAATCGCCTTTCCGGAGACGGCGAGTGTGCTCCGTATTGTTTCATCAATACTCAATCCCCGCGCCTTGTTTTGCCGGAATGTATTGAGGAAGTGGATGGTGTCATCCACGCCGATCCCTATCGTAATGGCGGCGATAACGGAGGTTGCCATATCCAGGTTGATGTGCAGCCACCCCATGATGCCGAAATTGATGATTACGGCGACGCTCATGGGTATCAGGGCCAGGGGGCCCGCCTTTATCTGCCGGAACAGCAGGGCGACGATAAGGCCGACGACCAGGAGCGAGAGAAAGAGACTCTGCATCTGTCCCGTGACGATATAGTGGACCAGCTTGACGTTCATCATAGGGAAGCCGCTGATAGTGTAGGAGGTGCCCTCCGGCAGGGTCCTGTCCAGATAGGCCGCTATCTCGTCGGCGATCCTGCTTATCTCCGTCGTCCCCACGTGGTAGTCTTCCTTTTCACACAGCCTGGCCAGCAGGTTGCAGGTTCTGAAGTCGATATCGACGAAGGGCTCGAATTCGTCGAATCTGCCGTCCGAGTCTTCGTCATCTCCGGAGTATATCTCCAGGTAATCGATGACATCCAGGGGGTTCTCCGGAATCCTGAAGAAGGAGATGTCGTCGTTGTTCATAGCCATGTGCATGGTCTTGATAAAGTCCGAGAAGGATTCGGTTCTTCCGATATTGAGGTGAGGATTCGCGTCGGAGACCAGCCACTGACGGAATTCTTCGATCATGACGAGAAATTTGGGGTCCTTGACGCCGTCGACCTTTCCCGAATCAATAAGGATATCGTAAGACCACCCCCCGCCGAACTTGTCACCGATAACGTTCGTGCTCAATTTGACAGGGTCGTGTTCCCTGAAATAGTTCATGAAGGAGGTTTCTATGTTGATCCGGGTCATCCCCGCCACCGACACGACAATGAGGATACCGACGATGATCAGCACCTTGTGGTAGTGAATAATAGCGCCCTTCGCCATCAGGGCGATGATCCGGTCAACCACTGTTTTTTTGGCCTTGTCCTTGTGGAAGAGGACGGAAGGCCTTGTCCCAGGAAGGAGCACGAGGCAGGCGGGGATCAGGGAGCAGGAGATAAAGACGGCAAACATGACACCGATAGCGGAGGCGATCCCCCACTCACGTATGGCCGAGACCGGGCTGGTCGCCAGTGTCATGAAGGCGATGAAGGTGGTCAGCCCGGCCAGGAGTACGGTCAGTGATATATGGGTCATCGATTCATAGAGACCCTTCCTCCGCTCCGTTTCCATGATGGCATTAAAATCGGCGTAATATTGGTTGAGGAGGTGGATGGCGTAAGAGCTTCCCACGGCGATCATCAGGGGCGGAATGGACACGCCGACCGGGGTGATCCGGTATCCGATGTACCCCATGAGGCCGAGGATCCACAGCTCTGCCAGCCCGAGTGTGACAAAGGGGAGCACAACCCCCCGGATCGACCTGAAATTGATATAGAAGACGATGACAACAACCAGGAGAACGAGGGGAATATTCCTGAACAGATCCAAGTGCATATACTCGTTCATCCACATATTCACGACTGGGACGCCCGAGGATATGATGGTAAAATAGCTGCGGTAGCTGTCGGTAACCTCCATCATTTCGCGTATGGCCGGGTCCTGATCGTCCAGGTTGATGAACTTGATGACGACGCAGAAATCGGTTATCTCGCCGGTCTGGGCGTCCCTGCTGTAAAGCCCTTTTTCAAAGGAGGGGTTCCTCTCCAGCCGCCGCCTGAATTCCTCGATCTCTTTTTGGGAGGAGGGGAGTATGCGCCTCCCGCTATCATCTGTTTCGATAAGGCCGTACGTCTCAAGGGTATCATTTTCGCCCTTTATGTCCTCCGCCGTCAGGGGGGAGACGATCGTGTCGACGATCTCCTTTTTCTTGAAGTCCATGGAACGGAGGATCCCGGCGCGCAGCTTCTTGAGACCGCGTGCGCCTATCAGGTCGGTTTTGTCTGATATTCTTGTCTTTCTCGCCAGCAATCGCTGGAAGGCCGGATCATCGTCAAATGCTGCCATCAGAGCGCCGTACCGAATCTCTCCCCGCGATGCCATGGAGTCGAACCTCTTCAGCCGGGAGGTCTCCCTCTCCTTGTTGAAGGCCTTGTATTCCTCCAGGTCGGAGATGAGGAGATCGAGCTTTCGGAAGGTTTCAGCGCTCCACAGATTGTATGAGGAAACGGCCATGATGGCGAACCGGCCGTTATCTCCGTAGATCTTCTTCATCTCATTGTAATAGATGTACTCAGGGTCGTTTTTGGGCATGAAGGATTCGACGGAATTGTCAAATTCCAGTTTTGGTATCCCGGGGACCAGGACCGCTGTCAGAATGGCCAGCAGAATCAGTATGAGAACCGGTCTTTGCAGAACAAAGTGGATATATCTGTTCATAGAATTACCTGCCGGAAACGGAGGATTTTAGAACATTATAGTGCAGATGGAGTACCTGTATCCCGCCCCAATGTCAAACGGTTTTTAGCACTTGCCGTAATCCTGGGGAAGGGAAGGGCCACCCACCCTTCGGTTTTCTCCCTTGCTTTTCCGGGCAAGGATCATCTACTATGAAATATGTATGGGGAATGTATACGGGTGCAATATCCGGACGAGAGGAACGGACAATGAAGGTAAGCAGCGTAGCAAAGATGAGGGACCTGGACTGGACGGCCATCGAGAAATTCGGCATAGAGGACGAACTGCTGATGGAGAACGCGGGCCTTGCTACGTATGGCGTCATCCGAAACGAGGTCGGCATAGATGGTCGGAGTTTTGTTGTCTTCTGCGGCGTCGGGAACAACGGTGGCGACGGGTTTGTCATTGCCAGGAAGATACATTCAAACGGGGGACAGGTCAGGGTGTATATCGTCGGTAACCGGAAAAAGTTTACGGGCTGTGCGGCGAAGAACCTCTCCAGTATCGAACGGCTTTCCATCCAGGTCGAAGAGCTCAGGGATGCCGCCTCCGCGGAGGCGGCTGTTTCAGGATGCGACGCGATCATAGACGCGATCTTCGGGACGGGCCTTACGCGCGACGTTACGGGTTTCCATCGGGATGTTATAGATCTGATAAACACCGCCGGAAGGCCGGTCTTCAGCGTCGATATCCCCTCGGGGGTCAACGGCGACACGGGAATGGTGATGGGCGCGGCGGTGAAGGCGGACTGTACGGTGACATTTGGCCTTCCCAAGGTGGGAAACATGCTCTTCCCGGGATATGGCTTATGCGGAAGGCTGTACGTGACCCACATCTCCTTTCCCCCTTCGCACTACGATAACGATTCCATACGGGTTGAGATAAACGCCCCGCCACAGCTTCCGCCGAGAGGGGGGGAGGGGCACAAGGGGGACTTCGGGGATGTCCTCACAATTGCGGGGGCCGCCGGCTACTTCGGGGCTCCGTATTTCGCTGCCTTTTCCTTTCTGAAGGCGGGAGGGGGCTACTCGCGCCTCGCCTCGCCGCGATCGATCGTGCCTCACCTGGCGGCCAGGGGGATGGAAATCGTCTTCGTCCCCCAGGAGGAGACGGTCTCAGGGAGTATCGCTCTCGCTAATAAAGAGTCTCTTCTTGAATTGTCACAGAAGGTGGATATGGTCGTCCTGGGGCCGGGGCTGTCGCTTGACGAAGAGACGCAGGAACTCGCGCGGGTGCTTGCCAGCGGGATAGAAGTACCCCTCTTGATAGACGGGGACGGGATTACCGCTTTGTGCGCGGACCTAAAGATTATAAAAGAAAGAAAGGCGCCGACGATTCTGACACCCCACCTGGGGGAGTTGTCCCGGATCACCGGGATCGGGGTCGAAGAGATACGGGCGAACCGGATAGAAGTGCTGCAGAGAGCCGCCTCCGACCTCCAGGCGATCATCGTCATGAAGGGCGCGCACTCGCTGATAGGATATCCCGACGGGAGGGTCTTTATCAACCTCAGCGGCAATTCCGGGATGGCGACCGCCGGATCGGGCGATGTCCTCACCGGGACGATCGCCGCGATGTTCGGACTGGGCCTGCCCCTTGAGGATGCCGTTCGAAAGGGCGTATTCATCCATGGTCTTGCCGGCGACCTCGCCGCCGAGGATGAGGGTGAAGACGGTATAACGGCCTCGGATATACTGGAATACCTGCCCCTCGCGGTGAAGATGGATCGTGAGGGATTGGACGAAGATCTTCGCGTGAAGTATGAGGGGATGATCGTGCTGTGAGGCAGGAGTCTATCCGGGGAGTGTGATATTGAGGGCGTACTGGAGCACGACGTAGACCAGATATATCCCCAGCAGCCATACCCCCTGCCACTTTCTGAACCACCCGTCCCTGTTCATAAAGATGAAGGTTCGGAAGGAGTAGAGAATAATCAGCATCGCGGGAAAGTGGAAGGTAAAGAAGTTCGGCGGTATGGAGAGCGGCCTGACCGCCGCCGAGGCGCCGATGACAAAGAGGCAGTTGAGGACGTCGGCCCCCACGATATTCCCGACCGCGATCTCCGGGTGACCCTTCCGGATGGAGGATATGGCGGTCATCAGTTCGGGCAGTGATGTGCCCAGTGCCACCATCGTGGCGGCTATGACATCCTCTGGCACGCCGAATCTGAGTGCTATCTCCGCCGCCGCGGGGACCAGGAGACGCGCCCCTGCGAGGATCAGTAGCAACCCCCCCACGATCATTGCCCAGCAGATGCGCGGGTTTGTAGTACCGGCATTGTCCTCCTCTTCATCCGCGCCGGCACTTTGCCGTGACCACCGATAGGCCATATACATATACAGACCGAGGAGGGCCAGGAAGAAGAGCCCCACCCACCGGTGCAGCACCGGTTGTCCGGCCATTGAGACGAGGGCGTAGACGGAGATGATGACCAGGAGTGTGGCCACCCCGACCTGAACCCAGCCGGTCCTGTTGAGTATGAATCGGTTGACCGGGATGGGCGCCAGTATGCAGGCAAGACCGAATATCAGGCCGGTGTCGGCAATGATCGAGCCGACGCCGTTTCCCAGGGCGAGACCCGGGTTTCCCATCCATGCCGCCATTACCGATACGGACGCCTCGGGCGCGGTGGTCCCGAGAGAGATAATGGTCGCGCCGATGACGATCTTGGAGAGACCGGTCCTCTGGGCCAGCACCACGACGCCGTCCACCATCCAGTCCGCGCCCTTGGAGAGGAGCGCGATACAGACGACAATCACGATCAGCAGGAAGAGGGTAGGGGCCCCCGCCATCAGATTGTGAAGGGCATCCGTGTCCCACAGGCAGTGAAGATATTCCATGTGACAATCATCTCCAGGTTATGCCGGCACCGCGGCGCACATGCTATTGTTTGAGATCAGCGATGAATGTGTTGGAAGATTCAATCGATTCATTCATCACCCTGACCAGTGTGTCGATCTTTCCCCGCAGGGCGGAAAATTCAACGTTGAGGGAGGTAATCGCCTGGGCGTTGAGGTTGTGTTTCAGAAAGAGGACGTTGTCGTAAAATGTGCCGAGCACCGGCTTCATGCCCTTTTCGGCCCGGTGCATCCCGGCGAGCATCCCCCGGTACCGCGACTGTGTTGCCTCCAACTGCTTCCTGCTGGACGCGCGCAGGTCGGCTCTCTTGTACAGATCGAGTTCGTGCTTCCACTCGTCGAAGAGGGCATCGGCAACCGCCTCCACCCTGCCGATTCGCGCGGACACCTTCTCGGCCGCCTTCTTGCAGTCTTCATACTCCGCGTTCAGTTTCTCATACGCCTTTTTCAGGTCGGTATCCTTCAGCTTGACGACGGAGGCGAACTGTTCCAGGGCCGATTTGAACTGTTTCTGGGCATCGACCTGGGAGTCACGCGCGTCTTTGACCCGATCGGCGAGGATATCGCGCTTGTGGATGCCTGCTCTTTCCATGGCATCATAATACGTCGTGGCGCATCCCCCGAGCAGGGGGAGGGCCAGGGCGGCGATCACGATCAACCGGACAGATATACGGGATGTCATCATCATTCCCTTTTCTTATGGTCTGTTCAGCGGCCTTTGTATCTTCTCACGCCCGGAAGACGGTCACGAAACCGATAGCGATGAAGCCTATCCCCGCAATGATGGAAAGATACTTCTCGCTGATATAGTTGGAAACGAAGCTGCCCGCGAGGACGCCGATTGCTGACGCGACGATAAGGGCCAGGGACGCACCCATGAAGACGGTCAGCTTGCTCACGCCCTTGTCCGTCGCGAAGAGCATGGTGGCCAACTGCGTCTTGTCACCGAGCTCCGCGATAAAGACAGCCGAAAATACAACTGAGAGGGTTTTTAAATCCACGATTTTTCTCCTTACCTGAATTGAACAGCGAGCGCATTCCCCGCTGCTTGCGGCGGGGAGCTTCAATAAACACTCAGTCGCTGAGATTCAGCGACTCCAATACCTCCAGGGCGAAGCGTGCGTGTGCCGTCGCGGGTCCCCCGCCCATCTCGATCCCGACCTCGATGGCCTCGATGATTTCCCCCTCCGTCGCCCCTTCATTTGCCGCCTGCTCAATATGCCACTGCATGCAGGATTCGCAGTTGATGACGACGGATATACCGACGGCTATCAGCTCCTTCTCCTTGCGTTTCAGCTCGCCGTCACGGTATGTGGCCTTTTCCATCTCGAGAAAGGCCTCGTACACCCGGGACCCCTTCTTCACCAGCGTGGTGTGTGCCTTTTTCCTCAACCGGGATATCTCTCTGAGCTTGTCCGTCATATCAACCCTTCTTTTGCGGCATTCTACTGACCGGCGTGTACGAAACGCAACAATAAACAGCCCCGTCCCCGCTATATCGTATATGAATCAAACAGCCTGCGCTCCGTCTCCCCCGTGATTGTGGCGGTCACCTCCACAAAGGGCGCGAGAGGGGAGTGCTCCAGTTTGCCCCTCAGCAGTTGATCAACCTGGAAGATCCCGGCGGAATTGGAGAGTTTGATCTCGATGCAGACCGGTTTCTTTGTCCCTTTTATGATATTGACCTCATCCACGGCCTGCGCGGAGACGGAATGGATATTGATCTGCCCCGACTCAAAGGGGATCCGGGAACGTCCCAGGGTCATATCCGTCGCGTCGGCTATCTTCAGGACGCCGGCCTCGATCGTCAGGCACGTCTCGTCGGAACCGTGGGCAACAATGGCATGCAGGGTCTCGGACACCATCGTCGTCAGGTCCGGCTCCTCGTAGATCCCCTCCAGAAGCTCGCGTGCCTTGCGAAAGGCTATGAAGAGGCTGTATCGCTCATGGTGGTCCCGATGCACGGAGATCCCCGCGTCGTGCAGGCAGGCCGCCAGCACCACGATCACCTCCGCGTCTTCGGGGGTCAGACCGTGATTCGTGACGACACTTGGCTCAACCCCCCCCTTGACCAGGAGGCGGATGATGCGCAG
>JAUSPK010000160.1 GCA_030655735.1 Syntrophales bacterium
GGCTGCTCGAGTACAACGCACGGTTCGGCGATCCGGAGGCGATGAATATCCTTCCCCTCCTGAAGACGGATTTCGTGGATATCTGCCGGGCAGTCATCGATGGGACCCTGAAGGACATGGATATGGAGTTCGAGAACAAGGCCACGGTATGCAAGTACATCGTCCCCAAGGGATACGGCCTTCCCGCGGATCATCCCGATGCGCTCTCCACCTCCTCGAAGATTGAGGTGTCGGATACCGGGGATGCCCGGTTATATTATTCCTCCGTCGATAAGAGGGAGGATGGCCTCTACATGACGACGTCACGGGCGATAGGGGTGGTGGGGATAGCCGACACCCTGGACGGCGCCGAGAGGATGGCGGAGGGGGCGATAGCGGCGATAAAGGGGCCGACAGACCACCGCCCCGATATAGGGACACAGGCACTGATAGACAAGAGAATTCAGCACATGAAAGAGATACGGAGATAATACACAATGAGCAACATGATAAAAAAGGTACTGATAAGCGTAACGGACAAGACGGGGATCGTCGACTTCGCACGCGAGCTTAAGGGGTTTGACGTGGAGATACTCTCCACCGGAGGAACGGCCGCGCAGCTGAGAAAGGCCGGCATTGACGTCACCGACGTCTCTGATTACACGGGGTTTCCGGAGATGATGGACGGCAGGCTGAAAACCCTCCATCCGAAGATCCACGGCGGCCTCCTCGCCCTGCGGGACAATGCGGGACATATGAAATCGGCCGAGGAGCACGGCATCGATATGATAGACATGGTCGTCATCAATCTCTACCGCTTTGAGGACACGGTGGCGAAGGAGGGATGCACACTGGAAGATGCCGTCGAGAATATAGACATCGGAGGGCCCACCATGCTGCGGGCGGCGGCGAAGAACCACCGCTTTGTGTCCGTGGTCACCGACCCGGAAGACTACCCCGTGATCATCAGAGAAATGAAGGAGACGGGGGGCAGTATCTCGGAGGCGACCAACTTCGCCCTCGCGACGAAGACCTTTCAGCTCACGGCACGCTACGACGGGGCCATCTCCAACTCTCTTGGGGCTATAGATGAAAAAGGCAAAATGAAAAAGTTCCCGGACACCTTTACCATACAGTTCGACAGGGCCCAGGACCTGCGGTACGGGGAAAATCCCCACCAGGACGCGGCCTTCTACAGAGAAAAGAACGCGCCGGCATCATCCATCGCGTCGGCACGACAGCTGCACGGGAAGGAGCTATCGTACAACAATATCATGGACAGCGACGCGGCATGGCAGATGGCATGCGACTTTGATCTGCCGACCGCGGTCATCATGAAGCATTCCAATCCCTGCGGAGCGGCGACATCGGACGGCAGTCTGAGGGATGCGTACGTCAAGGCCATGACAACCGATCCGGTATCGGCCTTCGGCGGTATTGTCAGTTTCAACCGGCCCGTTGACAAGGAGGTGGCACAGGAACTCGCCAAGACCTTCCTGGAGGTCATTATCGCGCCCGGATTCGACAAGGACGCCCTCGAAATCCTGACCGCTAAGAAAAATGTGCGGCTGCTCGAGATCCCGGCCCCGGCCGCAGGCCAACCGGCGGACCTCGATTTTAGAAGGGTCGTGGGGGGGCTTCTCGTACAGGAGCGGGATCCGGGGAGAGATGACATCATGAAGGCAAAGGTGGCAACCAAGCGGGTACCCACGGCAGAGGAATACCAGGCCCTCGATTTTGCCTGGAGGGTGGTCAAGAATGTGAAATCCAATGCCATCGTCTTCGCGACCAAGGATCAACTGGTCGGCGTGGGCGCGGGACAGATGAGCAGGGTGGATTCTGTCCAGATCGCGCAGATGAAGGCGAATCTCCCCACGCAGGGGACCGTGCTCGCGTCCGATGCCTTCTTCCCCTTCAGGGACGGCGTTGATATGGCGGCGAAGGCAGGTGTGACAGCCATCGTACAACCGGGTGGATCAATACGAGACGAAGAAGCGATACAGGCCGCTGACGAGCACGGCATCGCCATGATCTTTACCGGCAGGAGACATTTCAGGCACTAGACTTTCCACTAGCATTTCTCATGATAGTAGGCAGGCTCGCACCGTACGATACTTGGTGCGAGCTTGCTATCCTTAAAATCTTCTCAGAGGAAACATCCCCTAATTTCATCTCTCAATTTCCCTTGACATTTCAAGGCTTTTTGTTGAACATACAAAAGTCTTAACAAAAAACAAATGGTGCCATGTATTAAACAACAGACGATCTTTTCTTCTTAAACACAAAAAAGGCCTTAGAGATGGCAGAACTTTACGCCACATTGTATAAACAGTTCGCCGGAGCTGACCAGATCGAAGCCGCTGTCAGTAAAAACCTTGAGGCGCTGGTTTTCATTTTTTCAGATGTTATGAACGAAAGGAATAAATTATGGCATTCTCTGAGATAGAGATATACAAGATAAACAATTTTGTTGGTGTGTTATGTGAAAAAAGGGTGCCTGAGTCTATCAGAGACAAATTGCGATATGAATATAAAATCGAAAATCAGGACGTAATTCTTTTTGAAATTCGCCCTCGATGGAATAAGCCAGATGAACAAACCGGGTTGCCTTTTGCAAAACTCAAGTTCGTAAGGAGCCAGAATGTCTGGAAGCTATTCTGGCAAAGAGCCAATATGAAGTGGCACGCGTACGGCCCATTTAAGTCATCTCGAGATCTTGCTGAGTTGATCGCAGAGATAGATGCAGATCCACACGGTTGTTTTTTCGGATGAGAAAATCATAACATAACACTCCACCCCCATGGGTCTGTTCTCAGAAACAAGGGTATCGGCGCCGTTCTATACGACATGGGTTTGATAGAGC
>JAUSPK010000161.1 GCA_030655735.1 Syntrophales bacterium
CCTCTATAACGAGCTTATCGGGGAGTTCCCTTCCGACAGAGGCATTCCTGACCCACGGGTTTTCCTCTATCGCTCGCTCTATCTTTCCCTGATTCACAGTCAGAATATTCAGAGGGAGTGATATTCCGGCGAGGGTCCTTATTTCTTCTTCACTGATCCGCTTGCAACCCCTTACAGTGGTATATTTCAGCTGAAAATAATCGGCACACAGGGCAAAATTGTACGCATACACCATGAGGAATGCCAGCAGACCGGCAAGACCCACAATGACAAGCGTTCTGAAGATTTCTCCGTGAGTCGCCCCTGATCGCCGCTTCGATCTGTTCCTTTTGGGTGAAATGGTTGATTTGAGGGATTTTTTCATGATTCATCCCCTATGATCTTCAATTCCGGTTCAAGGAGGACTCCCCTCTCATCCAGGATCCTCTTCCGAGCCGTGTCAATCAGGGCAATGACATCCGCCGCCTTCGCGCTGCCCCTGTTCACGATAAAATTTCCATGCTTTTCGGATATCTCAGCGCCCCCCATCCTGAGCCCCTTGAGGCCGGCCTCTTCAATCATCTTCCCCGCCGGACATCCGGGAGGATTTTTAAAGACGGAACCCGCGCTTCGCTGTGCGAGTGGGTGCCGCGCTCTACGCGCCGCGGTGATCTCCGAGATCCTTTCCCTGATCACAGCCCTGTCTCCCCTCAAAAGGTGAAAGTCGGCCCCCGTAATAATTGCCCCATCGGGGAGATCGAGATTCCGGTACTCAAACAGCAGGTCACTTCTCGCGATCTCCCGCATCCGGCCCTCGGCATCGAGAATGGAGATCGACGCGACGACATCCCTCATCTCTCTCCCCCAGGCGCCGGCATTCATCTTTACACCACCGCCGACACTCCCCGGGATACCCGCGCAAAACTCCATGCCGGCAAGAGATTCCCTGACCGAAAAATCAACCAGACCGGAGAGTGAAACCCCCGCCTGGGCATGCACGGGCACGCCACCGACATCTCCCTCCACAGCGAACTCCCTTATCTCAAGCCCCTGAAGCGCCTCCAGGGAGATCAACACCCCCCGGTAGCCGCCATCCTTCACGATCAGATTCGTGCCGTTTCCGACAGGCAGAAACGGGATCCCCTCCCCCAGGAGGAAGGAAACCAGCTCTCCAAGCCCCTCGGCGGTATCGGGAAAGATCAGGGCATCCGCCCTTCCCCCGACACCCATGGAGGTGTGCGCAGACATCGGCTCATCGAAGAGCACCCTTCCGACGGCAATACCGATCATTTCGTCCTTAAAGTGTCTGTCCGCAACCATCTATCCTAACCCCTGACCCCTGACCCCTAACCCCTAACCCCTAACCCCTGACCCTTCAGCCTTTCCAGCAGATCCTCCCCCACCTTCCACACATTCCCCGCCCCCAGGGTAAGAACCACATCCCCCGGCCTCGCTATGGCGCACAGATGGTCGGCAATCTCCCCGAAGCCAGACAAATACATGACATCACCATGACCGTGATCCTGGATGCCTTTCCTGAGATTCATGGAATGAACGCCCTGTATCTCCTTCTCGCTGGCGGCATATATATCCGTCAGGATCAGCGACGTGGCATCATCAAAGGAATCCAGAAACTCGTCAAACAGGGCCTTGGTGCGCGTATAGCGGTGGGGCTGAAACACGACGATAAGCCTGCCTTCCCATGCGTTTTTCGCGGCCGTCAGCACCGCCTTTATCTCAGTGGGGTGATGACCGTAATCATCAACCACCGTGACACCACCGGCCTGCCCCTTGATCTCCAACCGGCGGTGGACACCTCTGTAGGTGCGTATGCCCTCGCATATCGCCGAAAATTCCATGCCAAGTTCGATGCCCACGGCCACGGCGGCCATGGCATTGTAGACATTGAACAGGCCCGGGACCTGTATCTCTATCTCGCCCAGGAGCGTCTCTCTGCGGTAGAGAGAAAATCGTGACGTCAGGCCGTTGAAGGATATATCGGTCGCCCTGAAATCGGCTTCGTTATCCACCCCATAGGTAACGACTTTTCTCTTTATCCTCGGCAGGATATCTCTTACATTGTCGCAATCGCCGCACAGTATAACGGCCCCGTAAAAGGGGACCGAGTTGGCGAATTGCAGGAAGGCATCCTTGATCTCCCCTATGCCAGGATAGTAATCCAGGTGTTCGCGATCTATATTGGTAATAACGGCGATGTAGGGATTCAGTTGGAGGAAGGAGCCGTCGCTCTCGTCCGCCTCGGCAACGATAAACTCGCCCTCCCCTAACCGTGCGTTGCTCCCGATACTGTCCAGTCTGCCCCCTATCACCATCGTGGGGTCAAGACCGCCATACGCGAGGACGGTCGAAATGATGGAGGTGGTTGTCGTCTTCCCATGACACCCCGATACGGCTATGGAATATTTCAGCTTCAAAAGTTCGGCCAGCATCTCGGCCCGCGGAATGACGGGGATATTCCTGCTGTGGGCCTCCATTACCTCGGGATTGTCTTCGCCGATGGCTGTCGATTTCACGACCACATCGGCAGCCGTGAGGTTTGACGGCCTGTGGCCTTGGAATATCCGGGCTCCGAGTGATTCCAGCCTCGATGTGATATCGGTCCGTTCCAGATCGGACCCGCTGATCTTGTACCCGAGATTCAGGAGGACCTCGGCAATACCGCTCATGCCGATACCCCCTATCCCGACAAAATGTATGTTCTTCACCCTTCTGTACATCAGGCTCCTCCAACCCCTGTCAACGGTTCCCGGTCCAGCATGATCATGCATTCATCCACGATGTGTGCCGCCGCCTTCACATTTCCCAGCCTTTCAGATTCCTCTTCCATCATGCGTATCGTCTCCGGACTGCCGGCGAGCCTCCTGATGACCCCGGCAAGCGTTTTCCCGTCAAGCCTGTCCTCGAGAATCATCTCGGCCGCGCCCGCATCGGCCAGCACGCGAGCATTCAATTCCTGGTGCCCTCCGACCGCGAACGGATAGGGAATAAGCACGGATGCCTTTCCACTCGCGGTTATCTCGGCGATGGAGGTAGCACCGGCCCTGCATATCAAGAGATCCGCCGACCCATACGCCGAAGCCATATCGGTAATAAAGGGATGCACCTCGGCATGTACCCCCCGGTCGCGATAGGCTTTTGACACCTCATCGAGGTCTCCCTTTCCCGCCTGATGGGTAATCACCAGGCTGTCCTTCATGTCCTCCAAATATCTCATAGATTCTACAACCGCCCGGTTGATGGCCCCGGCCCCCTGGCTCCCCCCGAAGACGAGGATGGAGAATGTGCTTCCCCTCTTACGGGATTTCTTGATCCCCTTCGCAAATTCCTTTCTCACGGGGTTCCCCGTAACGATCGTCTTTACGGCCGCAAACCACCTTCCCCTGTCGGGGAATGAGGAAAAGACCCTGTCCACAAATCTGCCGAGTATCCTGTTTGTGAAACCGGGGAGGGCGTTCTGCTCCGCGATTGCTGTTTTTATGCCCATAAAATGGGCCGCTATCACCGCCGGACCTGAAGCGTACCCCCCCACACCCAGGGTGATATCGGGGCGGAACTCACGCAGGATGGACACCGACTGCGCTACCGAGCGTGGAATCTTCAGCAGACCGCCTATCATCTTTATAGGCCCTCTGCCCTTCACCCCCTCCACCGTGATCGTGCGAAGCGCAAAGCCCAGACCGGGAAGGAGTCTGGCCTCCAGGCCCCTCTCGGTCCCTATGAAGAGGACATCACTCATCTGTGACCTTTCCAGAAACTCCTCGGCGATTGCGACAGCGGGAAAGAGATGTCCCCCGGTGCCACCACCAGCTATAATGATTCTGATCCCTCTCTTCTCCATATGCATACCAAGGATGACCCGCAATAAGCTGTTTCATACGGCCCTTCAAATTCCTACTGCCCCGGTCATGGGGTCTCCGTACCTCCCTCGTTCCTTTCCTGGTGAGAGGATACATTCAGCAATATTCCGATAAGCATCATGCACATCATCAGCGAGGTTCCCCCGTAACTGAGAAAGGGGAGCACCAGTCCTTTCGTGGGAACAAGCCCCATAACAGCCGCCATATTGATAAACGCCTCCAGTGCGATAACCGCGGTCAGCCCGGAGGCCAGAAGCATCCCGAACAGATCCGTGCAGCGAAAGGAGATCAGGAAACCGCGACAAACAAGGACGGAGAACAAGACAACGACGATGACAACCCCGATAAACCCGCCCTCCTCGGCGATCACCGAAAGGATAAAGTCCGTATGCGGTTCGGGAAGGTAAAAGAGCTTCTGCATACTGTTGCCGAGTCCCACGCCGAAGGTCCCACCGGAACCGAAGGAAATGAACGATTGTATTATCTGAAATCCCGTTTTGTTCGGATCTTCCCAGGGATTGAGGAACGACAGCATCCTCCGCATGCGGTAGCTTTCCTGCATGATCAGAATTACTCCCACGGGAATCACCGTCGCCGCGAGGCCGGCAAGATACGTAATCCTGCTCCCCGCCAGGTAGAACATCAGCATAAACACCACCACCATGATGGCGGCCGCGCCGAAATCCGGCTGGCACAGCACAAGGCCGATGATTATCAGCAGTACGACCAGCGGGATCAGAAAGACGCGTGAGAATTCCTTTACGTGTGCGATCTTTTTTGTGAGGTAGTGGGCCAGGAATATAACCAGCGCAACCTTCACCATCTCGGACACCTGGAAAGAGACACCCCCCGCGCGAAACCACCGGGTGGCCCCCCCCACCTTTGTGCCGAAACCCGGGACAACGAGGAGGGCCAACAGCGCTATCGATATGAGCACGGCGGGATACGCCGCCTTCCCCCAGTACCGATACGGCACCTTGGACGCCGCTATCATGACGCAAAGCCCGAGCAGGACAAACACGATCTGTTTCTTGATATAGTGGTACCCGTCGCCGTACTTCTCCAAGGCGATTATGGAACTCGAGCTGTAGATCATCACCGTCCCGATGACGACGAGCATCATCGTGACGATAAAGAGTGTGATGTCCGGCCTACCGCCCGTTACTGAAGACTGTTTGCCCATATTTCCTTACGCCCCTGATGGCTCATCCGTTCGACCATACCCTTGAAGACGGCTCCCCGTTCCTCATAGTTTTTGAATTCATCAAAGCTTGAACAACCCGGCGACAGCAGCACCGTGTCGCCGGCTGACGCGTTATCGCGGGCCATGCCGACGGCCTCTTTCAGGTTCCCGGCATGTTCGGTCTTCACGATCCCTCCGATCATCGCCTCTATCACATCCGCCGCCTCACCGAAGATGATCAGGGCCCTGACCCTGCCCCGCAAAAGCTTTGCCAGTATCCCGAAATCCCCGCCCTTGTATCTCCCCCCCAGGAGGAGAACCACCGGGCCGGGGAATGATTCCAGGGCCCGATACACCGCGTCCACGTTTGTGCCCTTGGAGTCGTCGTAATACTCCACGCCATCTACCCTCCCGGCAAACTCTATCCGGTGCGCGATGCCGGCAAAGCTTTTCAGCACATCGATAATCTCCCCGGGGCGGCAGCCGCACATTCTCGCGGCAAGCACGGCGGCCATCACATTCTCCAGGTTGTGCACGCCACGCAGCTGTATCTGCCCGATAGGGTATTGTTCATCTATTTCAGCGCCACTGTATCTCAAAAACTCGCCATCGATAAATATCCCCCTCTCCAGCGTTGATGATGAACTGAAGCACGTGACATGTTCGGCCGGCAACCGCTTCGCAAAATCCGCCGATGCAGGATCATCCGCATTCAGTATAGCCAGATCTCCGCTCCCCTGACGTGCGAATATCCGTTCCTTGACGGATCGGTATTCTTCAATAGAACCGTGATAATCGAGGTGGTCGCAGCTCACATTCAGAAGCATCGCGATAAAGGGGCGAAAATCCCTTACCCACTGCAACTGGAAGCTGCTGACCTCTATCACCACGTAATCGTCCTCCTGACCGCCACGTACGTACGATATGAGCGGAGCACCTATATTGCCGCCTACAAAGACCCTCCTGCCACAGTGCGCCAGTATCTCACCTATCAGGGTCGTCGTTGTCGTCTTCCCGTTGGTGCCGGTAATTGCAATGATCGGTTTTTTTACATAGGCCGCGGCGAGTTCCAGTTCGCTGATGATCGGGATTTTCCTCCTCACCCCCTCTGCGAGCAGGGGGTTGAACGGCGGAACACCCGGTGAGGGGACGATCAGGTCCGTCCGTGAAAGGACGCCCACTTCGTCCTGTCCGATTCCAACTTCCACCTTCCCTTCCCCGCCAAGGGCATCTATGGCATCCCCAAGTTCACAGGCCGGCTTCTCATCGGCAACCAGGACCCTGGCCCCTCTCTCGAGCAGTAACCCGGCCGTCGCTACGCCCGTCCTGCCCAGACCGATTACCAGAACTGTTTTTCCTTCCAGATCCATGAATACTCACCCGTGCCTGTCCGATACTCGAGAGGGTTCTCCCTACCGCAGTTTCAACGTACTGATGGCGATAAGCGCAAGGATGACGGAAATGATCCAGAAGCGAACGATAACCTTTGGTTCCGCCCATCCCTTCAGTTCAAAGTGGTGGTGTATCGGCGCCATCCTGAAGATACGATCCCCGTTCGACATCTTGAACCAGCCCACCTGAAAAATGACCGAAATGGTCTCAACCACAAAGATGCCCCCCACGATGGCGAGGAGGACTTCCTGTTTTGTAAGAATGGCTACCGTCCCCAGGGCGCCGCCCAGAGAGAGCGACCCCACATCACCCATGAATATCTGAGCGGGATAGGTGTTGTACCAGAGGAACCCGATTCCGGCCCCGACCATCGCTCCGCAGAAGACCGAAAGTTCCCCGACTCCCGGCACATAGGGTATCTGGAGGTACCCGGACAGCTTTACGTTTCCGGCAAAATAGGCGAAGAGGAGGTAGGTTGCGAAGCACATCGTTGCCGGGCTTATGGCAAGACCGTCAAGACCGTCGGTAAGATTGACCGCATTGGCCGCGCCCACGATAATAAACGTGGAAAGGATCACATACCCCCAGCCGAGGTCAGGGAGAAGGGTCTTGAAGAAGGGCACGGTAAGGTTCGAACTGAAAGCGGGATTCAGGTACAAAACGATGCTTACAAAGAGCGCTATCACTATCTCAGCGGAAAGCCTGACCTTTCCAGAGATTCCCTTGCTTCCGTTTGAC
>JAUSPK010000179.1 GCA_030655735.1 Syntrophales bacterium
ATCGGCATCCCCATCTCTCTGCTGGTGGGGATCTACACGGGGGTCCTCCTGGGCGCCCTGGTGGCCAGACCCTTCTGGAACAATCCCATGCTCCCCATGCTTTTCCTGGTATCCGCCCTTAAAACGGGAACGGCCTCTATCTGCCTTGTCGGCTGTTTCGTGATGGGTTTCGGCGGGATGACCCGGGAGCGGATGGAGACCAACAAATTCATGATCCATTCGATCGATTTCGTCCTGGTAGTCCTGATGATCATCACCATCATGCTCTTTATCTTCGGTCTCTATGTCTCCCCGCGCAGCTCCGTGGGGGCCGCGCACCTGATCATGGGCGGGCCCTATACCTTCCTCTTCTGGGGGATAGTGGTGGCGGCGGGCCTCATCTTCCCGCTCTGTCTGGAGCTATACGAACTGGTCCCCCACTTCACCCGGCAGGCGGCTCTTCGGGAGCACAACCCCTGGCTCTCGGGGGTTTTGGCGGTTGCCGTCCTCGTGGGCAGCTACGTCCTGCGGTACGTCGTGGTTTATGCCGGGCAGACAGCCATCCCGCCTGCTCCCTGAGATATCGGGTATAACGAAAAGTAGGCCCGGGGGAAAGTTTCCCCCGGGCTTTTTTGTGTTAGCGGTTATTATTTCTTTGCCGTCACCGGTATGCTTTTATAGGATTCATCAAAGGCGGGCATCTTTACGTACTCCTCCTGCAGCGGAAGTTTCCCGTAGGTGGGATCGTCCTGCCAGCCGTCGATCCGGGTTGCCCGCTGGGCCGCCGATTGGAATTTTTTCCAATTAGCGCTCCCGTACAGGAACATCTCCTGAGCGGCCATAGAGCCCTCTCCGTGAATGGTGTCGACCTGCCAGTGATTACCGGTTATGTCCTTGATCAGTCGCAGTATGCGAAGCCGGTCCTCGGTCGAAACCCCGTCCTTTGCCGCCAGATACTTTTCAATGTAGGGCCTGATCTCGTCGCTCTTCCAGTCCCGGAAGGCCGGTACGGTGGTGGTCAATCCTCCGCCGATGTCCTGCATGTGCTGGCACATCTGGTGAAAATTACTCGCATAGGTGAACTTCGATGCATTGATGGCTACCCGGTTGGGCATCATCACATCCATTCCGAATTCGGTCATCGGATCGAGACAGGCCTGTTTTCCCAACAGCTGCACCGTTTCAGTAATATATGCCATCCAGGCCAGCTTCTTCCGGACGTGTGGGACCTTCTCGACACCGTTATATTCGGCTATCAGGCTCGCCGCTCCGGTCATGAGCTCGAGCGTTCCCGTCATCTTACAGGTGCCGAACAGGCGGTGATAGCTGGCAAAGGCGTAGGCAAGGACCTGGGAGTACTGCCACTCGCCGCACATAAAGACCCGCTCCCAGGGCACAAACACGTCATCAAAGATAATCAGAGATTCCGACGGCTGCATATGGTTCGAAGTGGGATAATCAAATGCACCTTCATCACCGTACAGCCGTACAGTCGGCTCAACAGCCAGAAGCTTCACCCCCGGCGCATTGACGGGAGTGGCAAAACCAAGGGCATAATCCTGGTCTGCCTCGCCATGGGTCCGGCAGGGCAGGCAGAGAAGCTCATTGGCACCGGGGGAGGCGCTGATATGGACCTTGGCTCCCCGCACCACGATACCTTCCTTCTGCCGGTCGACAATCTTCAGGTAAAAATCCTGGTGCTGTTTCTGCTGTGAGGGGTGCAGGCTCCGATCCCCCTTGACATCCGTGATTGCGCCGGTTATCGCCAGATCGTTCTTCTGCAGGTGTCTGCGGTACTGTTCCACGCGCTCGGCATACCCGGTCCCCAGATTTTTGTCCATGACCTGGGCGGCAACGCTAAAGGCGGCCAGCGCATCGGCACCCATGCAGTGCACAATCACCCCGCCACCGGATCGGATCCCGGTGGTATAGCATTCCCGCCTCCTGAGCATGTCTTCCGATGTCTTCGGGGAGGTGAGCAGAAAATTGATATCCTCACCGTCCTCGTCCTGCGTCACAAAGAGATCCCGATAATCGGGATGGTTCGGCAGGACATAATCCATGGAGGAGGTCTTGATAATGCTGCTGATCGTCGGGTGCGTCCTGACATCGGCCACCTTCTCCCCCAGGCACCATACCTCCCTGCCATCATTCAGGCTTTCCAAATACTGTTCAACTGTTTTTATCATCGTTCCATCTCCTTTTATTGCAATGAAGTTATCGTCCAACCTATGCGCGGTAACCGCGCAGGCTCTCAAAACAGGATCAGCAATGGAGATACTCGATGCAAGCTGGATTGTCAATCGGCTAGCGGGGATAGAGAATCACTTTTCATTACATTTTTTCTGTTATTACTGCGCGTCCCCTGGAGAGGGAAGCAGGTAAGGGGGCGAATGCAAGGGGGCAGGATGTTCCTCCCCGCCCCCCTTATAATGCAAAAGCCTTCAGCAGCACCACGTTACGGTGGTCATTGTTTGCCGCCATAGGGGCAGAGCGACACGCACCGGGAGCAGATGTGCAGGGTATGCTCGTCGAAGGCCATCATGTTCATCAGCCTCGCTGCGGACTGGGGGCGAGTTGCCCGTAACACCGCAAATTTGATCTTCGACATCAGGGGCGTCCGGGCCGTGTAATTCAGACATCGCATGATGCCCACCCGCTTCTTCTCTGCAGAAATAGCCTGAATGGGACAGGCGTCTACACAGATCCGGCAATCCGGAGGGCAGCCAGGCTGGTCGATATCGGGCATACGCAATGCGGGAAGTTCTGCCGTGGTCACCACTCCCCCCAGCATTAGTCTGGCCCCGTATCGGGAATGAATCAGCAGGCCATTTCGCCCGATCGTCCCGATTCCCACGGATTCCCCCATGCGAAGCTGGTTCAGGTAGCCGGCCACCTGGCCCCTGCCGTTCAGGGTCATGGGCATACAACCGAAGACGGGAACTGCCTGCGCCCCTTCGTCTTCCAGCAGGGCGGCGAACCGGAGCGAAAGGGTGTCGAGGCGGCGGTAGGAGAGGGCCTGTGACCGCCATACTGTTTCGATGGTAAAGGGAAATGGCCGATACACCCCCATCGGTACGGGAATGCCAAAGCAGATCAGGCTTCGGGCACCGGGGAGCAGGTCATCAGGGCGGTGCCCCGGCGGTTCCTCCGCCAATGCCGACGCGGGGCCAAACCCCAATACGGCAACATTCTCGGAGTCGGCAACATCCTGAATCTTTTGTGCAATCATCGTCGTCACATCCTCCCCGCGTGGCTTTCCGATCACGCAGACGGATCACCATACGTCGCCAATTATTGTTCTACCCGTTTTGGCTGCAGCATCCGCCTCAGGAACCTAACCCACACACTCCAGCGAGCCGGCCGCGCAATGCTGCCCAGCAGGGCGTATTCGGCATGATCGAGCGCGTCCTTGAGAAGGGCATCGTGGAGCGGCCCCACAAGGCATTGCCACTGCAACCAGTCCTTCAGGTCACCTTCGGCATCCACGATATGGCGAAGGACAACACCGGACTTCCGGGGCATGACTTCGAAGAGGTGCCTCCCCGTAAGGCCGCGGGTCAGGCCCGTGCCGTCGAACCGAAACACGATCCTTTTCCCCGGGGCATAGTCATAGACGCTGTACCGTACCCCGCCATGTCCTCCCCGTGCCCCCCTGCGAAGGGGCGTATCGAACTTCATGGCAGGCCATCGATCTCTCGGCCAGAGGGCGTCATCGGGCCCCGACAACGTGTCGATCAGCGCCCCTGCTGCGGCGACAGATACGGGAAACTGGCGTTCATGGACATTGTATACCCTCATCGATCGCCACCCATAACCGCATCATAGGTCTCCCGCACAAGGTCATCGACCTGCTTGGGGGGCACGGTGTCCACCTCCATATACCGTCTGACAGCTCCGTGGGGAACATCGAAGAGCGCGAATACGGCACGGGAGAAGTTCTGTTCGGTGACCCGTCCGAAACGGTGTTTCACAAAGGATCGGATCCCCTCATTCAGTTCTTCCCGCAAAGACAAAGCCCGCTCCCGGATATCTTCCGGCCAGGTGCCCGATGCCAGATCCTCCTGCCGGTACATGAGCAATACCTTCCCCTCCTTGGGATGTTTCCTTACCCACTGCGGCGTGTAGAGTGCCGCCCGGAGGCCATCACCCTGCGCGAGCGCCTCGAGAAATTCCACCTGAAACAGATCGATGATCCGCAGCCACAGCTCCGCCAGGAGGATATTCCGTGACAGGAAGCGGTGATAGACGGAACCAACTGGCGCGCCAGTCTCCTCGGCGACGGCCTTGATAGTCACGCTTCCCGGCCCCCCCTCGGCAAGGAGTTTGAGGGCCGCATCGACAAACTGATCTCTTGTATACAGTGCTTTTCGTCCCATATAGGATTCCTATACTAGAATATGGATTCTAATATGTCAAGACAAAAGCTTCCCTGTTTAATGGGGTGGGGGTTACTCTGTAAAATGTCCGGGGAGGGTTGCAAAGATGTGTCCGGAGGGTTCCCTCACGTCCCGGCCTTTGGCCGTTTCTCTGCGGACTCTGCCGCCATTTTCACCGCATCCGCGACCTTTTTGTGTACCAGGGGATTCATGAAGTCGGGGACAACCTCGTGTTTGCCTGCCAGGGAGGCGAGGGTCTCCGCGGCGCTGAATTTCATGGGATAGGTAATCCGCGAGGCGCCGGCATCGAGCGCGCCCCGAATGATCCCCGGAAAAATCAGGGCATTGTTGACTGTTCTGCCGTCGAGCGCTACCGCCGCTCCCGCCTCCAGGGCATCGGCGGGGAGTATCTCAGGGAAGGGATTAGCCAGGGCAAAGACAATGGGACCCTTCTTCATGCTGCGCACCATATCCTGCGAGACCAGGTTTGATGCCGAGACGCCGATGAAGATATCCGCCTCCTTTATAATGTCGCGCAGGGAACCTTTTTCTCCGGTCTTGTTGGTGATTTCGGCAATCGAATTCTTGAAGGCATCCATGTGCTCCGGCCGCCCCCGGTAGATGGCACCCCTCCTGTCGCATATGGTTATATGCCGAAAACCGTATTCCAGGAGCATCCTGCAGGTGGCCATCCCCGCCGCCCCCGCGCCGCTGATAACGACATTGACCCGACCCTTGTGCCTGCCGGTAACATTAAGCGCATTCAGGAGCGCGGCAAGAATAACCGTTGCCGTTCCATGCTGATCATCGTGGAAAACCGGGATCTGTATCCGTTCCTGCAGCCTCTCCTCCACCTCGAAACAGAGGGGCGCCTTGATGTCCTCTATCATGATCACGCTGAACGTCTTTGATACCGCCTCAAGGGTGTCGACGATCCTGTCGGCATCGTCACTGTCTATCAGGAGGGGGACGCAGCTGATCCCCGCCATCTTGTTCAGGATGACGGATTTCCCCTCCATAACGGGCATCCCCGCAAGGACGCCGATGTTGCCGAGGCCCAGTATCGCGGAGCCGTTGGTGGCGATACACACAGAGTTGCCGATGGAGGTGTATTCTCGCGCCGCTTCGGGGTGCTGCATGATGTAGTTGCATAC
This sequence comes from Syntrophales bacterium, assembly GCA_030655735.1. Taxonomy (GTDB): domain Bacteria; phylum Desulfobacterota; class Syntrophia; order Syntrophales; family UBA2210; genus UBA6078. The sequence continues at coordinate 5,513 of JAUSPK010000179.1, forward strand.
CTGGGCTACGCCCGGGGTGTAGATCATCCGCAGGTCGCTCAACGTCTCCACCTTGACCGTCGGAGTGACGGCTATCTTACCGCCGCGGTGGATGCGCAGGGCCTCATCTTCGATGGAGATGATCTTGTATCCCTTGAGGTCCTCCAGATCGGACATCGTGTCTGAAAACTGCCGTTCATCATCGAAAAAGAGTATCACGTCCCGTGTGATATAATGGGAGGTAAGGTGCACCTTGGTAATGTCGCCTAAAACGGCGCCGTGCCTTCCCAGTTCAGTCGCGACCTTGCCCAGTGCGCCAGGCACATCCGGTATCCTGATGCGTATCTTTTTCGCGACTTTGTAGGCGTATTTTTCTATCTCTGCCATGCGTGTAATCACACCCCTTGGTGGTTTTCTGACCGTTCCATCCTTTTCCCTATGCGGTAGGCATCCACTACGGAAAAGAGCCAGCAGCAGACAATAAACACCAATATGAGATTGTAATAGGGAGAGGCACCGGAGGAAGAGGTCTTCGCCAGGTTCGATATAGTCTCCATATCAACCTTGTTCACCTGATTCTGCAGTTGATCGAGGATGGCGAGCGCCCTGATGGTGGCCATCCAGACGAGGGCACCTATCCCCACAAGGACGCACACCATGATGGCGATCCCCCGCCGGAGACGTTTCAAATGAATCTGTCCCGCCCCGGGGAAGGCAAGTCCTGACAGAAGGGCGGCCTTTGTTGAGGGCTTCATGTCGTTCTCCCTTCGGGGTAGGTGGGATTAAAATTGGCGATGATCGTGTTCCTGGTGAAAGCTATCAACTCACCGATAGTATCGTGTGCGTAGCCCTGTGTGTCAACAGGATCTCCCACAACGACCTCTATGGGGCCACGCTTGAAGGCGAGGGCCCCTTTCGGCAGAACTCTTCTGCTACCGTTTACCGTTACCGGAAGGATGGGGAGACCACTTTCCACGGCCGTCGTAAATCCCCCTTTTTTGAATGAATGAATTGCACCGTCGGGAAATCTCGTGCCCTCGGCAAAGAACAGGGCGCTGACACCGGGGGGAAGACGTCGTATTCCTTCGCGGATGCTCTGCACCGCTTTGCCCCTGTCGGT
>JAUSPK010000091.1 GCA_030655735.1 Syntrophales bacterium
TCTTTCGGACCCTGGCAGGTACCGGCGAGAAAGACGCCCTCCGTCATGGTCGAGAGGGGGTCGAGTTTCGGGTGCCGCTCGATGAAGAATTTATTTTTGTCGAGGCTGACATTGAAGAGCCGGGAGACCTCCCCGGCATCGATCCTCGCCTCCATGGCCGGCGCGAGGACGACCATATCGACAGGGAGGCGCAGAAACTGACTCGACAGTGTGTCCTCGGCCTCGACAATCAGCTTCCCCTCTTCCTCGGGGACTGTTGCCCTGTCCGTTACCCGGGCGGCCTTTCCGCGGATAAACTTTACCCCCTCTTCGAGGAGCCGGTTGTAAAACTCCTCGTAGCCTTTGCCGAAACAGCGCATGTCGATGTACAGCTGATAGACGTCGGCGGATGTCTTTTCCTTGAAGAGATGGGCGAATTTGAGGGCATACATGCAGCAGACGCGGCTGCAGTACTCATGCCAATTTTTATCGCGGCTGCCGATACAGTGGAGGATGGCAATGCTCTCCGGCTCCCTCCCGTCCCTCATCACCACGTTCCCCTCGGTCGGGCCGGTCGCGTTAAAGAGGCGTTCCACCTCCAGGGCCTGATAGACGTTCTGATAGGTACCGTAGCCGTACTGGACCAGGGGGCTTGTATCCATCAGGTCGTACCCCGTGGCGAGGACGACGGCGCCGACGGTAATCTCGCGCTCTGTATCCTCCTGCTCAAAATCTATGGCGCCCTGCTCGCAGATCTTTTCACAGAGCCGGCACTTCCCCTTCTTGAAATAGGTGCAGCTGTCCCGGTCAATGACGGGCTTCTGGGGGACGGCCTGGGGGAAGGGGATATAGATGGCCTTTCTCTTATCCAGCCCCTCATCGAATTCGGAAGTCCCCCTGCCGGGACACTTCTCCATACAGGACAGACACCCGTTACATTTGTCATGATCGACGTACCGCGCCTTCTGCCGTACCGTGACATCAAAGTTCCCCACGAATCCCTTCACCTCCGTTATCTCGGAGGAGGTCATCAGCTCGATGTTGGGGTTCTGAAGGACCGCGTCCATCTTGGGGGTCAGTATGCAGGCGGAACAGTCCAGCGTGGGGAAGGTCTTGTCGAACTGGGCCATGTGGCCGCCGATGGTGGGACTCTTCTCCACCAGATATACCTTCGTACCCGTTGCGGCCAGCTCCAGGGATGTCTGGATGCCGGCGATACCGCCGCCGACAACGAGGACTCCTGGCTGGACATCGATCATCCGTGAGTCGAGGGGAGTAAGCAGGCGGGAACGGTGCACGGCCCCGTTGATGAGGGCCTTCGCCTTTGCCGTCGCCTTGTCTTCGTCCTGGATCACCCACGAACATTGCTCGCGTATGTTTACAATGGTGAGCAGATACTGATTCAGACCGGCTTTTTCCACAACCTTGCGGAATGTCTTTTCATGCATGAGGGGCGAGCAGGCGGCGACGATTATCCGGTCCAGGTTATGTTTTTTGATACTCTCCTGGATCAGTTCCTGTCCGGGGGTCGAGCACATGAACTTGTACTCCTCGGCCACAACGACTCCGGGGAGCGCTCCGGCGAACTCGACAACCTCGCCGACCCGCACGGTCCTCGCTATATTCTGGCCGCAATCGCAGACAAAGACCCCTATCCTGCTCATATAAAACTCCTTCTCACACCAGGCTCTCCAGGCTCTCCAGGCTCTCAAAGACCAGCTCGGTCACATCCTTGACCATTATCTTTTCACTGGCGCCGAGGGTCTTGACGCTGTCTTCCAGCATCGAGATACAATAAGGGCACGCCGTTGCCAGTATCGTGGCCCCCGTTTCGAGGGCCTCCTCGACCCTCAGGTCGCTGAGCCGTTCCCCTTTCTCCCTCTCGGTCCACAATCCGCCGCCGCCACCGCCGCAGCACATAGCCTGTTCCCAGACTCTTTCCATTTCTATAAAATCGATACCGGGGATTGATTTCAGTACATCGCGGGGGGAATCGTAGATTCCGCTGTGTCTCCCCAGGTAACAGGGATCGTGATACGTCACCTTCGTTCCGCCGAGATCCTTCGCCGGAACCAGTTTCCCTCCCCTGATGAGGTCGTCAAGGAGCTCCGTGATATGGATCACATCGTACCCGCCGCCGTACTCCTCCCTGAAGGTATGGTAACAGTGAGGGGAATTGACGATGATCCTGTTCACACCGGCTGCCTCAAAGAGTTCCCTGTTTTTGTCTTTGAGACGTTCAAAAAGAGCGACGTTTCCTACCTTGCCGATGCTCTCCCCACAGCAGTTGGCATCCGCGCCCGGCAGCCCCCAGCTGATGCCCGCACGGTCCAGCAGGCCGGCGGTGGCCCGGGCAACCCGGACATTCCGGGGATCATAGCAGAGCGTGCAGCAGGTGAAATACAGATATTCCATTCCGGCAGAATATTCAGGGTAGCGGCCCTCGCACCAGTCGTTTCGCTTGTCCGCATCACCCGACCAGGGATTGCCGCGTGCCGAAAGGCTCCCCACAAAGACGCGGAGGCTTTCCGGGAGGAGTCCGCCCTCCGAGTATATCCTCCGGACCGCCCTGACGATATCGATGATTTCGACACCCCGGGGACATCGCGATACGCAGTAATTGCAGGTGGAGCAGTCCCACATAAACTCTTCGATGCCGTCGAAACCGAACTGCCCCTGCCTGATGAGCTTCCGGATGTTGAAATCGGTCAGGGAACTCCACGGGCAGGTTCCGGTGCAGGTCCCGCACTGATAGCACTTCTTCAGCGCCTCGCCGCCGGCATCTTCGATGGCCTGCGTTATTTCAAGATAGGGTGTAACCGGTGGTGCCATGTGTATCTTTCCCCTGACTTTTCTCCTGGTGTGTTACCATGTATGGTTCTTCTCCCGACTAGTTGACGCAAAGGGTTCGAGGATTCAAGGATTCCGGGGGTCGAGTGCTTTGTAAATTTCCAAACAAGGCCGACAGGACCTTTGTTAAACTTTTAACTTTTTATAATTCTTAAGCATTTCACTTGAATCTTTGACCCCTTGAACCCTTATGCTCCCGCTAACTCTTTTGGAGATGATCCCCATGTATTATACGGATAAGCAGTACGTTTCTGTTCTTTTGGCACATTTACCATACTGGATTGACAAGGTCTTTTCAATTATTTTCCCCTCATACGGGATTGAGGAGGCGAAAGCTACAGGTTGTTGCGCCATATACCAATACGCTTCACTTTCGGTATTGCTCCTGCTTGTACTTTTTATAACCCCGTAAAAAGTCCAAAATCTCCTCCCCCTTGATGGGGGAGGG
>JAUSPK010000189.1 GCA_030655735.1 Syntrophales bacterium
GCTCAGGGCACAACCTTTGAAGTTTTCATGAACCTTATTGTTAAGGAATAAGGATTTTCCATGTCAGAGCCATATTGCCATAACGAAGAGGGAGAATATTGTTTCCGGGAACCGCGCATTGAAGACGGTCTGCATATTCACAGCCTGATTGAACGTTCAAAGCCGCTGGACCTCAATTCACTCTACTGTTACCTTCTGCTTACGGATCATTTTCGCAGAACCTGTGTGGTTGCAGAACGCGATGGGCATCCGGTGGGATTTATCTCGGCATATGTGCATCCCTCAAAGGAAGATACGCTCTTTGTCTGGCAGGTGGCGGTAGATGAAACGGTTCGAAAACAGGGCATTGCAGGCAGGATGCTGGAAAATCTGGTGCAGCGTCCGGGTCTGGGGTTCGTCTCGTATCTGGAAACCACGGTTAATCCCTCGAACCAGAGCTCTCGATTTCTTTTCGAGTCGTTTGCTAAAAGATTGCGGGCCCCGTGTACCACATCGGCACTGTTCTCCGAAGATCTCTTCGGAGACACAGACCACGAGGCAGAGATTTTGTTCAGAATCGGTCCCTTCGGCAGCCTGTAACGGCATCTGTCGAACAAAAGGCATTGTGCCTGGTATCGGTAAACGGTGCAACGGGACCATAGAAAAGGAGAAATCATGAGAATATTTGAGCAGTTGGAATCGCAGGTACGGAGTTATGTGAGGAATTTCCCGACAGTATTTCAGAAGGCAAAGGGATCGTATCTCTACGACGAACAGGGCAAGGAGTTCATTGATTTCTTTGCCGGGGCAGGCACCCTGAATTACGGGCACAACAATCCCATGGTCAACGAGGCCCTTATCGAGTACATCAAAAACGACGGGATCGTTCACGGGCTGGATAAGGCGACAAGTGCAAAGAAGAAGTTCCTGGAAACATTCTACTCTACAATCCTGGAACCGCGGCATATGGAGTACAAGGTCCAGTTCCCAGGGCCCACCGGTACGAACGCGGTGGAGACCGCGCTCAAGCTTGTCAGGATGGTCAAGGGAAGATCGAATATCATCAGCTTTACCAATGCATTCCACGGCCTGACCATGGGTGCAATGGCAGTTACCGGCAATGCCTTTTATCGGGACGAGGCCTTCATCAATCGTTCAAACGTCACCTTCATGCCCTACGACGGTTATTTTGGGGATGGGGTCGATACGTCTGCCTACCTCAGAAAATTTCTCGAAGATAACAGCAGCGGCGTGGATCTTCCTGCGGCAATCATCCTCGAGACAGTCCAGGCCGAAGGCGGCGTCAATGTAGCCTCTGATGAATGGCTCAAAAAGATAGAGCAGATATGCCGAGACTTTGACATTCTTCTGATTGTTGACGACATTCAGGTTGGCAACGGCAGAACCGGCATGTTCTTCAGCTTTGAGCCTTCAGGGATCAATCCCGATATCATTACTCTGTCAAAATCCATCGGCGGCGGGCTTCCGCTCGCACTGGTGCTGATCAAGCCCGAACTCGACCAATGGAGACCGGGCGAACATACCGGTACATTCAGGGGGAACAATCTGGCCTTTGTGGCCTCCACCGAGCTGTTTAGCTATTGGGAAAATGATAACCTCTCCGAGGCGGTCAAATATAAGGAAAATATCCTAAGGAGCGGTCTCGAGGAAATAGCGCAGAAGTACCCCTCTATCGAGGCGCAGATTCGCGGCAAGGGGTTGATCTACGGATTCCATATCCCCTCCCATGGTTTTTGCCACGAGGTGTCCGCTGAGGCCTTTGAACGAGGGCTTCTCATTGAACTTGCCGGTGCAAAGGATGATGTGCTGAAGTTTCTGCCTCCCCTGGTCATCGAGGAGGAATTGTTGGAACAGGGGCTTAAGATTATAGACGACACCATAGGGTTCCTGCTGGATCAGAAAAAGGCAATGCTCACGGGGGAACCGACATGCTCGTAAGAACGGTTGATGAGATCAGGGGAACCGATCGGGAGGTCTTTGCTGAGAACAACAACTGGGTAAGCGAAAGGCTGCTCCTCAAAGACGACAATATGGGTTTTTCATTCCACGAGACCACCATCTTTGCCAATACCGAGACCCTGATCTGGTATAAGAACCATCTAGAGGCGGTTTACTGCATTGAAGGTGAGGGCGAGGTAGAGACCATCGATGACGGGAAAAAACATCCCATAAAATCTGGAACCATGTATGCCCTTAACAAGCATGACAAACACTATCTGAGGGCTTTTTCCCAGTTGAGGCTTGTGTGCGTGTTCAACCCGGCCCTTGCGGGCAGGGAGGTGCACCTGCCTGACGGCTCCTATCCCCCTGCGGAGGGATCATAGTCAGCCCGTTAAAGAGGATCAGCGCGTATGGTAAGCCCGGAGCCGGACATTCCAGCGATCTGCTTTGATGAGGGACCATCTTCGAGGGCACGTCTCGGATTCGTGATCCTGGCCACGGATGAGACAAGCGAAGCCGATCTGTTCCGCATGGCACCCCCGGGGATAGGAAAAGCCTCATCACTGCTGCCTCCGGAAAGCGGGGTGGATGCCGTGAGCCTCCACTGCGCGGCCGGCAGTCTGATCCTGGGGGGGCTGGGCATGCTGTTTTCGAAATAGCAGATGGATCTTTAATCAAAAAATGAAACGCGTAAGAGGACACGGAACATATGAGAACCTGTACATTCGGGGGAAGCTCCCTGGCAAACGCAGCGCAGTTGGAAAAGGTACGCCTGATCGTCGAGGATGATCCCCGCAGGCGGTATATCGTCGTATCGGCCCCCGGCCGAGACGATAATGACGGCGAAAAGGCGACGGATCATCTCCTGAACATTGCCACGGAAGGGAACCATTTTCGGGAACAGAGAAAAGATATTACTCCAAAGCAGAGCTTCGACAGCGTGATGGGAACGTTTGCCCGGCTGATAGACGAGAGCGGGATAGACGGCGGAGATCTGCTGTCCGACCTGAAGAATGACCTGAACAGCACCCTCGATATGAACAAACGCATCGACTTCATGGCCTCCCGGGGTGAACATTACCATGCAAAGCTGATTTGCCGTTATTTTCAGAAAAAAGGTATGCATGCCCAGGTAATGATGCCGGAGGATATCGGGCTTATCGTGAGCGATGATTTTTCCAATGCAAAGGTCCTGCCGGAGACCTATGACAATCTTAAAAAACTCGGAAAGATGGATGGAATTATCGTTATTCCCGGATATTACGGGGTCACTAAAGGGGGCGATGTGGCTGTCTTTTCCCGCGGCGGGTCGGATCTGACAGGCGGAGAGGTGGCCTATGCCATTAATGCTGATGTATATGAGAACTGGACCGATACCGATGGGATCTATCAGGTAGACCCTCAGTTCGTCAACGATGCGAGGGTGATTCCACGGCTCACCTATAAGGAAATCAGGCTGCTTTCATCCAAGGGCTTTGACGTGTTTCACTTCGACGCGATGATAAACTGCAAAAAGCGCAACATCCCCATCAACATCAGGAACACGAACAATCCGTCAGCCCCTGGAACGCTCATCGTGTCCGAACGGGTACCGGAAGAAACTGCTGTAGGGATAGCCCGTCTCGATAACGTGGCGTATATCTACCTGGAAAAGGACGGGATTGGCGAGGTTATCGGTGCGACCAAGGATGTGCTTGATATCCTCAAAGAGCATGCCGTGCGAACGTATCACTATCCTGCAGACAAGGACGACCTGGCAGTGCTCGTGGACCAGAACGACCTTATCAGCAAGGCAAACATCATCCGCGAGGAGATTGAACGGGCACTGAATCCCGATGTCCTCGAGATGATCTACAACCTCTCGATCCTGTCTCCCGTGGGCATAGGGATGAAGCATAATCCCGGTATTCTGGCCCAGGCAGCTGCTGCACTGAAGGATGAAAATATCAATATCGAGATCGTGGACCAGGGCCCGGGACAGATCAGTTTTCACTTCGGGATACAGAGTTATTACGCCGACGCTGCCCTGCGGGCTCTCTACCAGAGCCTGATCGCTGATGCTCCTGCCTCTGAACAGTCAGTACGGCACAAAAAAAATGAATGATGATCTCCTGCCGTCTGATCCCATGTCCATGCCCTGTGGGGGGCATGGCGTGTCCGGCATGATTACCGCTGACTCTTGGCAAAACACATGACGCTCATGCATAATGAGTGTGCAGAAAGCTCTGCCCGAGCTATACTTGAACAAGCCGTCGTGACGAATGAAACGGCCGAAAACGGATCGCTCTCCCGATACCCTGACACACTCCCTCCTGATCGCCGGCGCCCCCTGCCATATGGTGCATCTGCCGGCGTGCTTTGCGGTTTGCCCCCGTGTTGTGGTATGCTACCGTCCAATTCAGGCGAGGTATCCATGAAGATTACATCAGCAGAATTCATAAAGAGTGCCACCGACCCCTTCCACTATCCGGATGATCTGTTGCCTGAGGTGGCATTTGTCGGCAGGTCGAACGTGGGGAAGTCTTCCCTCATCAATACCCTTGTGAACAGGAGGAAGCTTGCGAAGACAAGCAACACCCCCGGGCGCACCCAGCTTGTCAATTTTTTTGTGATCAACGAGGCCCTTTCGTTTGTCGATCTTCCCGGGTACGGATACGCCAAGGTCCCCATCTCTGTAAAGAGAGGGTGGAGCGCGATGGTGGAGGGGTACCTTGAGGGACGTGAGAATCTGCGGCTTGTCGTAATGATACTTGACATACGCAGGGAGCCCTCGGGAAACGACGATATGCTTGCTCAGTGGCTACGCGATAATAATATTGAAATTGCCTTTGTGCTCACGAAGACGGATAAAATTTCCAGAAGCCAGGGCAATATAGCACGCCGTAAGATAGGAGAGCACCTGGGCGTTCCGCATGACGAACTGCTCCCCTTTTCCGCAAAGACGCGCTCCGGTAAGGACGAGATCTGGCGGGTGATAGAAACAGCCTGTTTCCCCAAGCCCTGAACGCGCATTTCCTTACTGCCCGGTATTAAAACCCTTTTAAATAGCCCTATCAATTTAGGGCCAAAAACCTGCAATTATGTCTTGACATGTAATGCAAATCCTGTTACCCAACCACCCACTAATTGTTGAATGACCGGCGGTCATAATCTGTAACCAAGAGGACCCGCTACG
>JAUSPK010000191.1 GCA_030655735.1 Syntrophales bacterium
CTCCCCCGCCATGTTTTTGCTCTTCTCCGCCCTGATCGAAAAAGGGGACGAGGTCATCATATCGGACCCCCACTATGCGTGCTATCCGAACTTCATCAGCTTTCTCGAAGGGGTTCCGGCCCGTGTCAACGTCTTTGAGGAAGATGGTTTTCAGTATACACCTGAAGGGATCAGGGAAAAGATATCCCCCAGGACAAAGGGGATCATGATCAATTCCCCCTCCAATCCGACTGGAAACCTCCTCAGCACTGAGCGGATGGCTCAGATAGCGTCATACGGTATCCCCGTTATTGCCGATGAGATATACCACGGCCTTGTCTACGAAGGAGAGGAACACACCATCCTCGAGTTCACCGATAACGCCTTTGTACTGAACGGATTCTCCAAGGCCTACGCCATGACCGGGTGGAGGCTGGGATACCTCATCGCGCCAAAGGAATACATACGCCCCATACAGAAGATTCAGCAGAACTTCTTCATTTCTGCGAACTCCTTTGCGCAGTGGGGAGGGATAGCTGCGCTCCGGGAGGCGGGAGATGACGTGGTCCGGATGAGAAATATCTTCAACGAACGGAGAAAATTCATCATACGGCGTCTCCGCGAGATCGGTCTCGGGATCACGGTGGAACCGACGGGGGCGTTTTACATACTCGGAAATATCAAGACCTTTTCGGCAAACTCATACGAGACGGCCTTCGACATCCTTGAAAAGGCCCATGTCGGCGTCACCCCGGGAATTGACTTCGGGAAAAACTGCGAAGGGTATCTGAGGTTTTCGTATGCAACCTCCATGGAGAAGATAGAAGAGGGGATCAACCGAATAGAAAGATACCTGAAGGAGTATGCATGAGACCCCTGGCCCCGATAAACGGGATAAGTGCGTTAACAAAATTATTTTCTGCCAGAAAAATAATTCCTAACTTACTAAAGGCCGTCCTGTTTGATTTTGACGGCACACTAGCCTCACTGAACGTGGACTTTATCCGGATGCGCGGGGCCGTCCTGGATCTCATGGGTGATTACTGCACCCCGTCGGACGCGATAGGAGACCTGTACGTGCTGGAGATGATTGAGGCGGGGAGGAAACTCATCTCCGAAAGGTGCCCGCGCAGAGAGGGCGAATTCTTCGCCAGGGCACATGAGGTGATAAGCGCCATAGAGACTGAGGGGGCGAGGGAGGGCACCCTGCTGCCCGGCACGGAGGAGATGCTCCGTGAACTGAGAAGACGACATATAAAGACCGGGGTCGTGACACGAAACTGCAGGGCCGCTGTTGTGCAGCTGTTTCCCGATATAGATTCCCGCTGTGACGCCGTCATTACCCGGGAGGGTGCCGCACGGGTAAAACCGCACCCGGACCATCTCCTGACGGCACTCGGCTCTCTGGACACGGACCCCACATTTGCGGCGATGGTGGGGGATCACCCAATGGATATCACCGTGGGGAAAGAGGTGGGAGTCTATACCGTCGGCGTGCTGACGGGATACTCCGAGGCCGGGGCCCTTCGTCAGGCGGGGGCGGATCTGATTATTGAAAGGGCCTCCGACATAACCCGCTACCTGTAAGCGGCGGCGCCTCAAAAACGAGAAGGGGGAAACCCGGAGAAGTTGAATCTATCCTCTTAAGGCTCTCCCTCTGAATTGATAAAGGACGTGAGACCATGTATGAGATTACCGTGCACAAGACATTCTCCGCCGCGCATACCCTGGACATCGGGAGCGAGCACGAAGCGCTCCACGGACACAATTTCAAGGTTGAGGCCACCGTCGCATCCGAAGAGCTGAATGCGGATGGTCTCGTCCTGGATTTTCGGGTCCTGAAGCAATGGGTGAACAAAATCCTCGAAGATCTGGACCACACGTTTCTCAACGACCGTTCTCCGTTCAGGGATATCAGCCCCACATCGGAGCACATCGCCCGGTTCATCTACGACCGACTGGAGAGGGACGCGGCCCCGCTGGGCCTGCAGGTATCCCGTGTCGCGGTATGGGAATCCGAGGGTTCGAAGGCGACATATATGAAAAACTGCTTAGTCCCTTAGTTGTAAATTTCTTGCAAAAATGGCAAAAGAATTAAAAACAATCACGAAACCACGAAAAGAAAGAAAGCTCGAAATCAAATCTTATTTTTAGTATTTTCGTAACTTCGTGTTTTCGTGATAAAATTCTATTTGGTTCCGGCTTGTCCGGATTAGGTCCGCAAAGGCACACAAAAATGGTAGACATACAAAATCTGAAAGATCACCGAAATATCGATATACAGAAGGTGGGAGTGAAGGGAATCAAGTACCCCGTCATCGTCCTCGACAAGGCAAATGGGACACAGCATGTCAATGCCACCATCAATATGTACGTCAATCTCCCCCATAGTTTCAAGGGAACGCACATGAGCCGTTTCGTCGAGATCCTGAATGAGTATAGGGGCCAGATCAACATCAATACCTTCCGGAAGCTCCTGCAGCGGATCAAGGAAAAACTAAATGCCGAATCCTCCCACATAGAGATACGGTTTCCATACTTCATAGAAAAGACCGCCCCCGTCTCGAAGGCCAGGAGTCTTATGGAATACGAGTGTTCCTTCTGCGGGGAAAGCAAAGGCGAAAAGAACGATTTTCTCGTCGGCATCGCCGTACCGGTCACAACGGCGTGTCCCTGTTCAAAGGAGATAAGCGACATGGGCGCGCACAACCAGAGGAGTGTGGTACGGGTCCAGCTGAGATTTAAGAAGTTCTTCTGGATAGAGGACGTCATCAGGCTGGTGGAAAAATCGGCAAGCAGCGAGATCTTTTCGCTCCTCAAGAGGGCGGACGAAAAATACGTCACGGAGATGGCATATCAAAATCCGATGTTTGTCGAGGATGTCGTTAGAACCGTTTCGGAAAAACTCAATGAATCCTCAAACTTCACCTGGTACAGTGTGGAAGCGGAGAACATGGAGAGCATACACAACCACAACGCTTACGCCTATATAGAAAAGACAGAAACCGACAGCCAGTGAGCAGATCCTCGGGATTGCAAGTCAGTCAAACATCAGTCTCGTCGATTCGCATCCTTATTCTTGGATCACTTCTTAACTTTTCTCTTTCCCTTGCCCACTTTTGCATCGGTGATTTCATAGACTTTCATGTCCACGATCGAGGGGGCATTGCTCACGTCTATCTCCCGGACATTCAGACTGGCCTTGACCGCACGCAAGGTCTTGTCACTGATCAGGATACTGTTCGGATACGTCTTTGTGAGTGCCTGGAGTCTGAAGACGGTGTTGACCGAATCACCGATAACGGTATAGTCCATCTTTTTATCAAACCCGATGTTCCCTACGACAACTTCGCCCGTATGAACACTGATGCCGACAACCACCGGATTACCTATCTCTTTCACCCAGTAGTCGTTGACTTCAGCGATGGCTTCCCTCATCTCGATCGCCGCAGCGACGGCATTATCCGCGTCTCCTATACTGGAGATGGGGGCGCCGAATATCGCCAGGAAACCGTCGCCGAGATATTTGTCAACGATGCCGTGGTGCTTGAAAACGATTTCTCCCATAACGGAGAAGAACCGATTGAGCATAAGAACGGTCTTCTGCGGCCCAATCTTCTGGGCAAGGAGTGAAAATCCCCTTATGTCAATATTGATAAGCGTGAGCATCCTGAATTCTTCAACCGTCAGCTGCCCTGTCTCCGCGCCGTGGATAATCTTGTCCACGACCTCCTTGGGGACAAACTTCTGGAAGATGCGGCGCACCTCTCGCTCATTCTCCGCCATGGATACGGTTTCATTATAGTGATTGGCGTTTTCTATGGCCACGCTGACCGAAGAAGCGATGGATTGCAGCAGCTGTTTGTCGCTGGAATCGAAGTCGCCATCCATCTTGTTGAGGACCTCGATAACCCCGGTAACCCTCCCCTCCGATATCATGGGAACACAGAGGATGGCCTTCGTGTGAAAACCGGTGGCCTGATCCACATCAGGGGAAAAGAGGGAGGAGTTGCTGATATCATTTACTACAACAGCGTTCCCGCGGGCCGCGACGTACCCGGCAACACCCTGCCCCACCTTGATCCGGACCCCCTGCAACTTCTCCATATCGATATTCAGTGTAACGGTGAACTCAAGCCCGTCTTCACGCATAAGGAGAAGGGCCCCGGCCTCCACGTTCATAACCGTACTGATCATATCCATCGTATAGTTGAGGACCTGGCTGATGTCGAACGTGGAAGAGGCGAGGGCGCCCCCGATCTGTTTCAGTGTGTCCAGTTCCTGGTCCCGTTTGATGACGTAGTCGCCGAGCCGGTTCCTCTCCATTGCAAGGGAGAGGGTATCCGCCATCCTGTCGATGAATTCGCGTACTCTATAAAAGAGGTCGGGGCTCTCCGCGCACAGGATCATAACCCCCGCGATATCCCCTTCTATCTTCAGGGGGACAAGGATACAGGACTGGTTTCCGGCAAGAAATTCCTTCTCGCTCTCATGGGCGAGCGCAGAGGTATCATCGATAATCAGCGTGACCCCCTGCTTCAGGACCTTGTCAAACACCGACCCCTGATAGGGATAATAGGCATCCTTTGAGAGGGAGACAGGTCCGGTAGCCATAAAATCGAGGAGCTTTACATCATTCGGCCTGATATCGTCCTTCATCAGAACAACTGCAAGATCGAACAGGACCACCGACTGTATCTCACTGAGGATGCCGTGCAGAAGTTCCCTTCCCCTGAGGCTCGAATTGATAACATGGACAATCTTCTGCATGGAAGCGAGATGGGAATCGCTTTCCTGTTTTTCCTTTGAGAGACTCAGATTCTCATAGGTGAACGCCGCATTACTCAAAAGGGGTCCCAGTATCTCAACATCTTCACTGGCGAAAGGAGATTCTTCCTCCTTTCTGGAGAGTGTAACCACTCCCACGACATCCCTCATAGTCCTCAGGGGCATGCAGACAAAGGATTTTGTCCCGTACTGCGGGCGGTTCTTTCTCCCAAAACGGGTGTCATTCTCAATGTTTTCAACAATAAGGGGCGATTTATTGATAACGGCATACTTGGCGATGCTATCGGCAAAATCTACCTTATCACCCACCTTTAGCTGTTCTTCTGAGAGACCGATGGCAGCCTTTACAACAAACGTCTTACGGTATGGACGTTCCAGAATCAATACTGAACCAATATTTGCACCTGTCAGTTTCAGGGCCCGCTCCAGGGTAACATACAGTATCTCTTCGGGATCGAAGGTTACGTAAGAAAGCTCCGAGAGCTCTTTGAGGGCAGCTACTTCCGCAACCTTCTGCTGCAATTGCCCGAATGTCGCCCCAAACCGACCCTCCAGTGTGCCGAAGTTCTCAACAATATTAGCTAGTTCGTCCGAGCCTTTCTTAGGTTGATCGATCATAAATTCCGACGCGAGCTTTTCTGCAATATCTTTGGATATCATTGTCACCCTGTCAAAGATCTTGCGGAGTATGCCAAACCCAACCAATGAAAAGATCAGAAAAAAGAGGAAAAATAGAGAGAAATATTCGTCCGCTATAATTTTGTACTTGAGGCCGAAAAAAATAAACCCGCAGACGGGAACCAGAAAAAAGAGGGCGAAGATAAGATTCAGCCACTGATACAGCCCTCTGTTCCTCGGAAACAATCTGTCCGTATATTCTTTTAATTTCATTTCTCTATCCCTTCAAGGCAAAGATGCTGAACAAACACAGTCATTTTCCACAGAGTGAAATTACCTCAAAAAATATATCAATGCAACCTTCAATCGCACATTATAAGAGCAGTTCCATAATCGCCTCCGCCATAAACCTATATGCATGAGAAACCGGATTTACCCGGTCGGCCTTGACCAGATCACCAAATCGTACCCCCCCTGATATCTTATTCCTCCAGTACACGTGCACCTGTGCCAGAGGGAGTCCGTGAAGCGCTGCCATTTTTTGAAGCTGGCCGTAATATCCTTCCACAAACAGATTCGCCTTCTCTGTTTCCAAACAGACCGAGGCAACCAGAACGATTTCGAAACTTGTCTGTTCCCGTATCCCTCGGATAATCCCTTCGATGTCTTTTCCAAACTCCTCCGGGGTGTATCCACAGGAGGCATCGTTGAGTCCAAACTGTACCAGGACACAATCCGGATTGTGGTCCAGAACATCCCGTTGTGGGCGGTGCAATCCATGGTGGGCGGTGCCTGCCGGTATCCCGCAATGTATCAGTCTGAACCGGGCAGCGGGAAATTTCTCATCATACTCATCCAGAAATCCAGGTGCCCCCTGTCTACCATTCCATCCGCACGTCAGCGAATCCCCCAGAGCGACAATGACGAGAGAGACACCTGATCGAAGCCTCTTTATCGCGTTTACCGGTTTTATCGTTGGTTTTATTTCACCACGTGTTGGTAATTACACGAACGGAATTTGTCAAGAATAAAAGAACCTTCATAGACTGACTCAAGCCTTTGCGTCTTGAAATCTCCGAAAGGATGCTTTATACTTACCGCAATATCATCCCACGGCACACGAGCGTACCACAAATCAGGATATATATGAGCACCTCTCAATCAAAGCCCATTCATGGTAACAAAACAGCAAAGGCCCAGATAACCGAGCTTGAAGAAAAACTCAATCTCAGCAAGGCCTTGCAGACTATCACCAATCGCATTCACGCCGCCACCAATCTGAGACAGATTCTTGTCGACCTGCGAGACGACATACTCAGTCTTTTCAACGCCCACTCCATGACCATATACGTGGCAGACAGGACAAAAAACGAAATATATGCGATGTTTCTAGCCGGATCTGAATTGAAGGAAATCAGATTGCCCATAGATAACAGGAGTATAGCGGGATACGTGGCCCAGAACAAAAAAATCGCCAATATAGCCAACGCCTACGACGACAGTGAGCTGAAGGCCATCGCCTCCGAACTGGCATTTGACTCGAGTTGGGACAAAAAATCAGGATTCAAGACCACCCAGATCCTGGCCGTGCCGATCCTGCACGAGGAGAACCTGATGGGTGTCATCCAGATACTGAACAGAGAGTATAGGGGAAGATTCACCGAAGAGGATCAGAACTTCCTAAAGGAGATGGCCAAGGTCCTCGGCATCGCCTTTCATAACCAGGCGAGGGTCGGCCAGAAGAGAAAAACCAGGTTCAACTACCTGCTGTCCCTTGGCCTGCTCAAGGAGGAGGATCTGGAGAAGGCCTGGGTAGAGACAAAAAAGAACAGGGAGACCGTCGAAACCTATCTGATGAGAAACTACAAGGTATCAAAGGATGATCTGGGCAAGTCGCTGGAAGAATTCTATGACTGCCAGTTCGTCCCTTTTAGCAGCAAAGCCCCGATCCCCTTTGACCTTCTGAAAAACCTGAAGGAAGAGTACCTGCGCCGCGAGATGTGGGTTCCCCTGGGGAAAAAAGAAGGCAAGATATGGGTTATCATGAACGACCCCCATAATGTACTGAAGCAGGACATGATCGAAACCCTGCTGAGAACACGGGCGGTAGTGTACGACATCGCCCTGCATGACGATATACTGAAATTCATCAACCACTTCTACCAGACAGGAGACACCTCTGATTCAATCACCGATATCATAGGAAAGCTTGATGTCGATGAAGAATTCGAAATGGGAGCGGACGAAGTAACCGAATCAGACAGCGCCATCATGCAGCTGGTCAACCGGATAATTAACGACGCATACATCCGCAACGCTTCGGATATTCACGTAGAACCAAATATAAGGAAGAGAAACGTTGAGGTGCGATACCGGGTGGACGGCGATCTGGCAATGTATCAGACAGTCCCCTTCAATTACCGGTCGGCCCTGGTTTCAAGAATCAAGATCATGGCGAACCTTGACATCACCGAGCGGAGAATACCGCAGGATGGGAAGATAAAATTCAGGCGCTCAAAGAGAGAAGAGATAGAACTCCGCGTTGCTACCATCCCCACACAGGGGGGTATGGAGGACGTGGTCATGCGCATCCTGGCTAGTGGAGAAATAATCCGGCTTGAGGAGATGGCCCTGTCCCCCTATAACTACAAAAACCTCCTAGAACTTCTCGAAAAACCCTATGGTATGATCCTTGCTGTCGGGCCCACAGGGTCCGGAAAAACAACCGTCCTCCACTCCTCCCTGCACCACATAAACAGACCGGAGACCAAGATATGGACAGCGGAAGATCCCGTGGAGATTTCCCAGTATGGTCTCCGGCAGGTACAGGTCAATCCAAAGATCGGCTTCGACTTTGCCAGTGCCATGCGGGCGTTTCTCAGGGCCGACCCGGACGTTATCATGGTGGGGGAAATGAGGGATTACGAGACCGCAAAGATAGGAGTGGAGGCATCGCTCACCGGGCATCTGGTCTTCAGTACCCTCCACACGAACAGCGCCCCTGAAACGATCGTCCGACTGCTTGATATGGGAATTGATCCCCTTAATTTCGCGGACTCGCTTCTGGGCATACTGGCACAGAGACTGATACGGACGCTGTGCCAGAAATGCAAGGAGGAATACCATCCAACGAGAGAGGAGTACGATCAACTGGCTGCAAGCTACGGGGAAGAGCTGTTTGCCGCACTGAATATACCATATAATGAGGATTTTAAGCTGTTCAGGGCCAAAGGATGCAGCGCATGCGGCAAGACGGGATATAAGGGAAGAATGGGGGTCCACGAACTCCTTGTCGCGTCGGATGAAGTCAAGAGGCTTATACAGAAGCATGAAAGTGTGGAGACCATCCGGAACATGGCGATTTCCCAGGGGATGGCAACTCTATTGCAGGACGGGATCATGAAGGTTATACAGGGTTACGCGGATTTCGGCCAGGTGCGCAGGGTGTGTATAAAATAATTTTGAATGCTTAATTTTGAATGTTGGATCTTCTCCAATTTAGTTGGAGAAGAGGGTCCAATCCCGACTCGTCGGGATAGGGGTCAAGGATTCAAGGGTTTGTTCTCTAAAGATTTTATCAGTGCGTTTAATCCCGACTTGTCGAGACTTTCTACGGCTCCTCGCTGAAATGTATGGGTAATCCGGTCCGGAGCATG
>JAUSPK010000197.1 GCA_030655735.1 Syntrophales bacterium
GGGTACCAATGCCCACCCTCCGGCGTTGCCATTACCAATCGGCGCTAAGGTGTCACTTCCGAATTGTGTGTTGTACGCGAAGAGCTTCGTCTTAACGCCGTCTATTTTCTCGACACCACCCTTTGCGTAGAAATCACCCCACATGGGACGTCTGTCCGAGACAATGGTAACGGACGCGGATGTGGTATCAACATCAAGATCCCATTTCAAACCGAAGATCGAATCAGGGATACCGGGATTGCTCTTGCCATTGCTGGTGCTGTCATAGGTACCAGGTACATACCCTCCGGTCGCTCCGGTCGTTCCCTCGTAGACATTACTGTCGTCAAAGGTGCTTGACACCTCGAAAATCATATGACTGATATCCTTGGCCGGCACCGTAAAGGTGTAATCGTAGGTCCAGAGGTCATTGCTGTCGACACTGACATTCCACTCCAGGGTTCCGGTGCTCCAGCTCCCCGTCCCATACAAGGTGGCGTCCCCCTCAAGGCTTCCCGTGTATGTTGCCCAGCTGTTAGTGGCCACAAGTAATGTTAAGATGATTCCAATAAGTAATTTCTTCATACTCTCTTCCGTTCTCCAGTTCGCATGAGTCTGGTTGCCTGAGGTTGGTTTCCCCCTGCGCCCGCCTTAAGAAAGGGCAAGAAGCAGGCCATGGGAGACCAGGGTGGCCCATCCACAAAGAGCCCCCCGGCAAGGCACATATGCCGCCATATAAACACTCAGTGTTTTTAGCCCTTTAAGATCCAACGGACACATTCTGGATAGTGGAGAAAGCCCCCCCCGCAGACCGTAAAAATTTGGAATACCCCCCCAAAGAAAAAGGTAGATTACGTGAAATTACGTAATCTAAATTACAATTACGTAATCACGCGATTGGTCACAACCCCGCTGTCTCCGGCCCTCTTCCCGGCAGGTCTGCCTGAAGGACAACGGCGAAAAATGATAAATTGACTGGTGTAGGTCCGTGTGATAGGCAACTCTGGTAAAAAGGGCGCCGGGGAGAGGATATGATTATAGGGATTGATGTTGGGGGAACACACACCGATGCGGTTCTGCTGGAGGCGCTCCAGATCAAAAAGAAGGCAAAGGTCCTAACAAACCAGGAAAATCTGATAGAATCGCTCACAGCCGTTACAAAAGAGATCTTCAGCGGCGAGGACCCCGGCGACATCGAGAGGATCGTTCTCAGTACCACCATATCAACCAACGCCATCGTCCAGGGCAAGACCGACAGGGTCGGGATGATCCTGGCCAGCGGTCCCGGCCTTCCGCCCGAGATGCTCAGGATCGGCAAAGACACCCATTTCATATCCGGCTATGTCAATCACCGGGGAATCAGGGTCGCCGGGACGGACAGCGGAGAGGTTGCCGGCATCGCGGATCTGTTTGAAAGGGAAAATATCGGGCATGTGGGAATCGTCGGTAAATTTTCCACGCGAAACCCCGGCCTCGAGACGGAGATCGGGGACATTATCGGCGGCAGATTCAGGCACAGATCCTTCGGCCACCTCATGTCGGGGAACCTGAATTTTCCGAGACGTATAGCGACGACCTATCTCAACGCCGCGATATGGGACACATACAGCACCTTCGTCAAAAATGTGATGGATTACGTCGGCCACATGCGGATAACCGCCCCTGTTTACATACTGAAGGCGGACGGCGGAACCTCCAAGATAAGCCAGTCCGTAGGATATCCCGTCGGATCGATTCTCTCCGGTCCCGCTGCCAGCATCATGGGCATCCTGAGCCTGACAGACGGCCGTGAAGACGCCATCGCCCTCGATATAGGCGGAACGACCACGGACATATCGATCTTTGCCGACGGCGTCCCCCTCCTGGAGCCCCTTGGCGTGACCATAGGGGGGCATAAAACGCTCATCAGGGGACTGTTGACCCGGTCCATAGGAGTAGGGGGCGACAGCAGGGTCGGATATGAGGATGGGGAGTTCACCATCGGTCCCGAGAGGAATGGACCGGCGGCTGCCTTCGGGGGCCCCTCCCCCACGCCGACGGACGCCATGATAGTCCTCGGTCTTACGGATATCGGTGACGGAGGGAAGGCCCTTAAGGCTATTCAAGAAATGGCCTCCCTGGCGAACCGTTCACCCGATGAGACGGCGCAGGAGATCTTCGATCTCACCTGCCGCAAGATACTCTCAGCGGCAGGCGAGATGCTCGGGGAGATCAACGACAAACCCGTCTATACCGTCCACGAGATCCTCGAGGGGAAAAAGGTCACCCCCACCGTGGTCTATATCGTCGGCGGACCGGCCGGGCCGATGGCGCCGTATATAGAAAAGATGGGGGGCTACCCTTCATGTGTACCCGAGCACGCTGAGGTCGCCAACGCGATCGGCGCCGCCCTGGCCCGGACGACAACCGAGGTGACCCTCCTGGCCGACACGGAGAAGGGAGAAGTAACCATCGCGGAGGAGGGAATACAGGCCTCGATATCTCGGGGTTTCAGCCATCAGGACGCGATGGACCTGTGCGAGGAAACCCTGCGCAAGAGGGCGCTGAGGATGGGAGCGCGGGAGGACGATCTCGACATGGAGATTATCGAAGATCAGACCTTTAACATGGTCAGGGGGATGGGGTCCATGGCCGGCAAGAACATACGGATCAAGGCCCAGGTGAAACCGGGGCTGATCGCTGGTTTCAAACAGGAGGCCTCCGATGTCAGACAGTAAGAAAAGGACCGGGCTGATATTCTTCCCCGCCTTTGACTGGGCGATATCACCGACCCATCCCGAAAGGGAAGAACGGCTCCTCTACACGCAGGACCAGGTATTCGAAGAGGGTCTGCTCGATCTGGACAATATTATAGAATTCAAGCCGGGGCTTGCCACCACCGAGGACATAAACCGCATCCATATCTGCGTCCCGGACGCCCATAGCGTGATTACCCAATCCCACCTGATCTCCGCGGGGGGGGCCATAACGGCCGCCGAAAAGGTGATGCAGAAAGAGGTTGACAACGCCTTCGCACTCGTGCGCCCACCCGGACACCACGCCATGCGGATCGTCCATGGCGCCAGGGGGTTCTGCAACATAAACATCGAAGCAATCATGATCGAATACATACGCCACACATATGGCCACAAGAGGGTCGCCATAGTCGACACCGACTGCCACCACGGCGACGGCTCCCAGGATATATTCTGGCATGATCCAGACACCCTGTTCATATCGATCCATCAGGACGGGAGGACGCTCTATCCCGGCTCCGGGTTCTCCGATGAATTCGGGGGGCCGAACGCCCTGGGCTATACGATCAACGTGCCGCTCCCGCCCGGCACCTCGGATGAGGGTTTTCTCTTCACACTGGACAACCTGATCCTCCCCATACTGGACGAATTCAAACCAGATCTGGTCATCAATTCGGCGGGGCAGGATAACCACTACAGCGATCCGCTCACCGACATGTCCTTCTCCGCGCAGGGATACGCCCTCCTGAACGACAGGCTGGCTCCCGACATCGCCGTCCTTGAGGGGGGGTATTCCATAGAAAGCGCCCTCCCCTATGTCAACGTGGGGATCATCCTCGCCATGGCCGGGATCGACTACAGCCACGTCACCGAACCCGACTATCGGCCCGAGACCATCAGGCAGACCCCGCAGACGAGCCGCCACATAGAACAGCAGGTTGCAGCCATCTACGATCTGTGGAAGGGCCGCGCGCCCCGGAGGGCCGCCCTGGTAAAGGGGAAAGAGTGGCTGCATCGCGACAGGGGCATATTCTACGACACGGACATGATAAGCGAACACCAGGAGGAGACCGTCCGCATATGCGACGAATGCGGAGGCCTGATCACCATCGCCTCCGAGGCAAGCACCGGCAACCGAATCTTCGCGGTCATCGTCCCGGGACGGGGATGCCCCGCGTGCAGAAAAAAGGGGGAGGAGATCTTCGAGACGACCGGCAAAGGCTCATATCAGTATATCTACTTCCAGGACAGGGACAGGGATATATTCCTGGTGAAATAAGGAGAAGCATTGTGGAAAAAACGATCGACGACAGGACCCGTGAAACGGCGAAACGGCTCTTCAGTGGGGGGATCAGGATGGATCCCCCCTATCGGATGTGGAAGGAATTCGACCGGGATCTGGCCAACGACTTCTCACGGTTTATAACGGGGAACCTCTATTCCCGGGGCATCCTCACCCTGCCGGAGAGGCAGATGGCCGCATGCGCCATGCTGGCCGCACTTCGGGCCACGGATGAACTGAGGCTGCACGTCAACGCGGCACTGAATGTCGGCTGTGATCCCGAAAAGCTGACGGAGATATTCTTCCAGCTCGCCCCCTACGCGGGGATGCCCACCGTCAACGAAGCCCTCGCGGTCTACCGCGATGTCCTGAAGGAAAGGGGGCAGTGGCCGATTGAAAGACCAGACGGAGCATAGCGTCCACAGGATTATAGAAATCATCGACAGGCTGAGGGGGCCGAACGGGTGCCCCTGGGATCGCCGACAGAAAAGGGGGGATGTCGGGCGGTACCTGCTGGAAGAGGTGTACGAGGTTATCGACGCGATAGATCAGGCCTCCCCGGACAGCCTGAAGGAGGAACTCGGAGATGTCCTCTTCCAGATACTGTTCCTGGCGAAGATGGCGGAGGAGAAGGGAGAATTCACCATCGCCGACGTTGTGAACGGCATATCGGAAAAGATGATCTTCCGTCACCCCCACGTATTTAAAAACGCGCAGGCCCTTGAGGTAGGAGAGGTTCGGGCCAACTGGGAACGCTTAAAGAACCGGGAGAAGGGAAAGGGGGAGGATGAAGCCCCCCCCATTGACGCCGTACCCCGCTCCATGCCCCCCCTCATGGCGGCGCACAAGATAACCGGGCGGGCGGCGAAGCTGGGCTTCGACTGGAAGGACACGTCCGGCGTCATGGAAAAGATCGAGGAAGAACTGGCAGAACTCAGGGAGGCCATTTCAGAGGGAAGAAAGGATCGCATAGAGGGGGAGATAGGGGACATGTTCCTCTCTCTCGTCAATCTGTGCCGGTTCGTTCAAACGAATCCCGAAGATACCCTCCGCTCCTCACTGGAAAGGTTCACCGCGAGATTCTCGTTTATCGAGGAGAGCCTGAAAAAGGAGGGCCGGCCTCCACAGGGCGCCACCATGGAAGAGATGGACTTGTTGTGGAATGCGGCAAAGGAGACAGAAAGGGACAGGTAGCAAACGATGAAATTTTTGTTCTGTGTCATAGGAATGGTCCTGATCATAGAAGGTCTCCCCTACTTCGCCTTTCCCGAGAAGATCAAGTCGTACCTCCTTAAGGTGTATGACACCCCCGAGGGCACTCTCAGGGTCCTGGGGCTGGTATCGGTCATAGTCGGACTGTTCCTTGTTTATCTTGGAAGGAGCTGAGATCCGCAATATTGATGAAATAACGATACGTAAAGTCACGGCATGCCTGCTCAATCCAACACGATTCTCTATTGACTTTACAGACCCTTTCTGGTTATTACCCCGAATTCGCCATGAGAACAGAAGACTTTTACTATAACCTCCCGGAGGAGCTGATCGCACAGAAGCCATGTGAACAGCGAGACCATTCCCGGATGATGGTGGTTAACCGGGACCGCGGGTCTTTCGAATGCCGGCATTTTTATGAATTGCCCGAATTCCTGGGCAGTGACGACCTACTGGTGATCAACAATTCCAAGGTAATCCCCGCGAAGCTCTCCGGTGAAAAGACCACCGGCGCGACGATCGAGCTGCTCCTCCTTCAGGAGAAGGACGCACCCGCAACATGGGAGGTCCTGTTGAGACCCGCCAAGCGGGTAAGGGTGGGGACCAGGATAGCCTTCGACGGCCGCTCGTGGGCGGAGATACTGGGGAGGGTCTCCGACAAAAAATGGATCGTCAGATTTCACCCGGAGGCCGGTTTCGATACCTTTCTTGAGGCTTTCGGGAGCGCGCCCCTCCCCCCCTACATAAAGAGGGGAAAAGGGAAGGCACAGAACCCAGTCGATCTGCAGAGGTATCAGACCATCTACGCAAAGAACCCCGGATCGGTCGCCGCCCCCACCGCCGGACTCCACTTCTCCGAAGAGATCCTGGAGGCACTGAAGGGGCAGAAGACGGACATTGCCGAGGTAACGCTGCACGTGGGATACGGGACATTTCTCCCCGTCGAGGCCGAGATTGTGGAGGACCACAAAATGGAGAGTGAGTCCTTCGAGATAGGCGAGGCGGCGGCCGAAAAGATCAACAGCGCAGGGAGGATTGTGGCCGTGGGCACAACGTCGATACGGACGCTGGAGGCGGCCTCCGACCCGGACGGGAGAGTCCGGCCTGGAAGGGGGGAAACCTCCCTCTTCATATACCCGGGTTATCGTTTCAAGGCGGTGGATCGGGTGCTGACAAATTTTCATCTGCCGGCATCATCCCTCTTTCTCCTCATCTGTGCCTTCGCGGGAAGTGACCTGATACGCAGGGCCTACGAGGCGGCCATAGAGGAGAGGTTCCGGTTCTACAGCTATGGCGATTGCATGCTGATACTGTGAAGGCGGGGTTCAAGGATTCAAGGATTCAAGGATTCAAGGAGTCAAGGAGTCGAGTGAAAGGAAGAACGACAACCCTGAATTACATTTGGATGCTTTACATATCTTGTGGCTGGATTTACAGACTGGGAACGCAAATATTAT
The DNA here is from genome assembly GCA_030655735.1 of Syntrophales bacterium. Classification (GTDB taxonomy): domain Bacteria; phylum Desulfobacterota; class Syntrophia; order Syntrophales; family UBA2210; genus UBA6078. The sequence goes on from JAUSPK010000197.1 coordinate 6,666, forward strand.
TAGCAGGGGATTTAGCTTTAATCGAAAAAGGTGTGTCGGGTAGACTGAAAAAAGACATAACAGAAAGAGAAAGAATGTTAAAGGCGTTGATGAAGTCTTTGGGGAATAAACCCTTGAATCCTTGACCCCTGTCCCGACGAGTCGGGATTGGACCCTCTTCTTTAACTAAATTGGAGAAAAACCATTAGAGCTTGTGAAACAGATTGATCACATGGGCACAGAAGACGAACTTCAAAAACAGGAATCCCAGGCTGATGGATTCGGGTTCACGCTCCTCCACAAGGATCGTGGGTCGGAGGCGCGACTGGGACAAATTACAACCCCCCACGGGGAGGTGGACACCCCCGTCTTCATGCCGGTAGGGACGCAGGGGACGGTCAAATCGCTCACGCCGGAGAGGGTCGCTGACCTGGGGGCGCAGATAGTCCTCGGGAACACCTACCATCTCTACCTGAGGCCGGGGCACGAATTGATCAGACATCTGGGGGGGCTGCACAAGTTCATGAACTGGCACCGCCCCATACTGACCGACAGCGGAGGATTTCAGATATACAGCCTGGGAACCTTGCGAAAGATAACGGAAGAGGGGGCGTCGTTTCAGTCCCATATAGACGGATCACGACACTTCATAAGCCCCGAGGTATGTATGGATATCCAGGGGGCGCTGGGATCCGATATCATGATGTGCCTCGACGAATGCGTTTCATATCCAGCCGAATTCTCCTACGCTGAGAAATCGCTTGACATGACGCTGCGATGGGCACGAAGATGCAAGGAGGCCAGGGAGAACGATCACCAGGCCCTCTTCGGCATATCGCAGGGGGGAGGATATGACACCCTGCGCAGGAGGGGTATAGAGGAGCTGGTGGATATCGGGTTCGACGGCTATGCCCTGGGGGGGCTCAGCGTCGGCGAGCCCAAGGAGGTCATGCGTGAGATAACCGCCACCTGTACCCCTCTCTTCCCTGAGGAAAAACCGCGATACCTCATGGGAGTCGGGCTTCCGGAGGATATCGTGGAATCCGTCTATCATGGGATAGACATGTTTGACTGCGTGATGCCCACACGAAACGCCCGTAACGGAATGCTGTTTACAAGCAATGGAAAAGTTGTTATAAGGAACGCTCGCTACCGGGGGGACAGTGCGCCTGTTGACAATGAATGTGACTGCTACACCTGCAGAAATTATTCACGGGCGTATCTCAGACACCTGTTTATCGCCGGGGAAATCCTGGCGATTGTTTTGAATACCATCCACAATATCAGGTATTTCATGAATCTGATGCAAAAGATCAGAGAGGCGATACGAAACGACAATTACAAGGCCTTCAGAGAGGGCTTCATGTCCGGGCTGCCGGATGCAGGGCCTTAAAACGATTAAAAACTTCAAGGAGGAACAGATACAATGACAGGTATAGCATATGCGATGGGAGCGGGCGGAGGAGCAGCCCCTGGGGGGGACATGAATTTTATCTTTGTCATGGTCGCCATCTTTGCAATCTTTTATTTTCTTCTGATACGACCGCAGCAGAAAAAACAGAAGGAAACGAAGGCAATGCTGGAAAACCTCGCTCATGGGGATATGGTAATCACTGCGGGCGGACTGCATGGAAAAATTTCCGCCATTACCGAACAGGTTGTGACCCTGGAAGTGGCCGACAAGGTAAAGGTAAAGGTCTCAAGAGCCCACATCTCGACCATCACGCAGAAGGCAACTTCATAGGGAAGAGCGAAAGGAACGCACATGTCTGACAAAAACATTAAGGTACGGGGTATTGCAACGCTTGTCATCGTTGTAACCGCGTTATTCTTTCTTATGCCCTCCATAACGCAGAATCTTCCCTCCATCTGGAAGGGCAACACGGACAAGATCCACCTGGGTCTCGATCTTCAGGGGGGAATGCACCTGGTCTTGGAGGTGGAAACCGAAAAGGCGATCGAGAGCGCCATGGAACGGATCTCGAACGACCTTAAGGACGTCCTCATGGAAAAGAGGATCCGGTTCAAAAATCTGGACCGGGAGCAGGGAATCTTCACAACCCTTGAGCTGGTCGACAGGGAGGCCCGCACGCAATTTGAAAAGGTGCTCAAGGACGAATTCCCCAGCATCGAGATCAAGTCTTCAGAAGTAGTTGGCGGAAGAGAGAAGATCTGGCTGAAGATAAATGATAAACAGGCCGAGGCGATAGAAAAGTTCGCCGTGGAGCAGAGCCTTGAGACGATACGGAACAGGGTAGACGAGTTCGGCGTCTCCGAGCCTGAAATAATCCCTCAGGGGAAGGATCGCATACTGATCCAACTCCCCGGAATCAAGGACCCGCAGAGGGCCATAAGCCTGATCGGGAAGACGGCGCTTCTGGAGTTCAAAATGCTGGACGAGGAGCACAGCCTGGATGAGGCGCTGGGCGGAAAGGTCCCCGACGGTGATATCATAGCTTATGGGTATAAGGTAGAGAGGGAAACGGGACGAAGGACAAGGATACCCTATCTTCTCAAGAGAAAGACCCTCCTGACAGGCGAGTCCCTGGAGGACGCCACGGTGACCATCAGCAACCGGTTCGGGGAACCGTATGTTTCGCTGAAATTCGATTCTCAGGGCGCGAGGGATTTTGACCGGATAACGGCGCAGAATGTCAAGAAACGACTGGCAATCGTCCTGGACGGCGTGGTCCATTCCGCACCCGTCATACAGGAGAGGATCTCGGGAGGCAACGCCCAGATAACCGGAAGCTTCACCATGGATGAGGCACACGACCTGGCCATCGTCCTGAGGGCAGGTGCACTGCCGGCCCCCGTCATAATACTGGAACAGAGGACCGTGGGGCCCTCCCTCGGTCAGGACTCCATCGATAAAGGAATACTGTCTATCATTGTGGGGAGCATACTGGTCATACTGTTTATGGTGATGTACTACAACCTGTCCGGGATCGTTGCCGATATCGCGCTCCTCCTGAACATCATACTGATCATGGGGGTCCTTGCCGCGTTCAGGGCAACTCTCACCCTCCCCGGTATTGCCGGTATCGTTCTCACCATCGGTATGGCCGTGGACGCAAATGTTCTCATATTTGAGAGAATCCGGGAAGAATTGAGACTGGGCAAATCCCCCCGGGCATCGATAGCTGGAGGATACTCGAAGGCCCTGCTCACCATCGTCGATGCGAACGTGACAACACTTATCGCCGCCCTGGTGCTCTTCCAGTTCGGGACGGGACCGGTGAAAGGATTTGCGGTTACACTCAGCATCGGTATCGTATGCAGTATGTTCACCGCCATATTTGTGACGAGAATTATCTACGACTATTTTGTATGGGATAGAAATATCAAGAGAATAAGCATATAACAAAAAAGGCTAATCCTGACTGGAACGGAGATGGTAATGGAAATTATACGGCCCGGAATAAATATTGACCTTGTGGGAAAGATGAAGATCGCTTTTGCAGCCTCATTGATTGCGATAGGCATCAGCATACTATCCCTGCTGTTGCATGGTGGACCCAATCTGGGCATAGATTTTGCCGGAGGAACCCTGGTCCAGATAAAATTTTCCCAGGCAACAGATGCGGACACCATACGGGGTGCCCTCAAGACCGTCGATCTCGGAAACAGCGTCATCCAGCGCTTTGGATACAGTGACAAAAACGAGTTTTTGATCAAGACGGAGAAAGCCAGCTCCGCGCTCGAGGGACTGTCTGACAGAATCACGGAGGCACTCAGCACATCGTACGGCAGGGAAGATTTCGAGATACGGAGGGTTGAGGTCGTGGGACCAAAGGTGGGCAGTGACCTGCGAGAAAAGGGTCTGCTGGCCATGCTCTATGCGGTGATAGGGATACTGATCTATGTTACCTGGAGATTTGAGCTGCGCTACGCCGTCGGGGCAATTATTGCCCTCATTCACGACGTCGTCATCACCGTCGGGGTCTTTTCCCTCCTGGGCAAGGAGTTCACCCTCCCCATCGTTGCGGCCCTGCTCACGATCATAGGTTATTCCCTCAATGACACCATCGTCGTATAT
>JAUSPK010000207.1 GCA_030655735.1 Syntrophales bacterium
GAAAACGGAATTATCCTTTATGTCTTGGAGGATCACGAACTTCCCCTGGTGGACATCTCCGCCGTTGTCAGAATGGGATCATTCTATGATCCTGACGGGAAAGAAGGGGTGGCTAAGCTTACCGGGACACTTATGCGAACCGGGGGAACGGGTTCCATGACGGGGGATCAACTCGATGAGGAACTGGATTTCATCGCAGGGGTCATTGACGTCTCAGTGGAGACAGAATCTTGCACCATTTCCCTGTCCGTCCCTCAGGATGACCTCGACAGGTGGCTGGAAATATTTTCCGATATACTCACAAACCCGGTCTTCGCGGAGGAAAAAGTTGCCCTGGCAAAGGCCCTTGAAACGGAGGCGCTCAGCAGGATCCGTGACAATCCCCAGAAAACCGCCTTCAGGGAGTTCCGCCGCCTGATCTACCGTGGCGATCCCCGGGGAAGGCTTTCCTCCATTGAATCGGTCAAGAGAGTTAAACGAGATGATCTTGTGGCGTTTTACCAGCACTTTTTCCATCCCTCCAACGTGATGATCGCCGTATCGGGTGATATACAAAGTGAGGATATGATGAAAAAGATACGGGCCCGTCTGGGGGGATGGAACGCACCCGGAGATCCCGGAGAATTCCCTCCCCCGCCAGCGCACGTAGCGGCCTCCCTGGATTATATCTTCAAGGACACCCCCCAGTCCGTCGTACTGATGGGACACCCCGCCCCCGGGAAGGGAACTCCCGACTACTATGCCTTCGAGGTGCTCGACTTTATCATCGGGAGCGGGGGGTTCCGCTCACGCGTATTCGGCGAGGTGCGCAACAGGCTGGGCCTCGCCTACAGCGCCGGGAGTTTCTATTCTTCCCAAACAAACTACGGTATCTTCGGCGCCTACGCGATGGCGAACGCCTCCTCCACCCTGGAGGCACTCTCCGCCATGACAAAGATCCTGAACGAAGTAACAAACAAAGGGGTTGAGCCGCAGGAACTTGCCTGGGCGAAGGAGTCCATTATCAATAACTTCATCTTCTCTTTTGCCACGCCAGACCGGATCGTCACGCGTCAGATGATGCTGGAGCATGACGGACTGCCCGATAATTTCTTGACAACTTATAAAAATAATATAGAGAAGGTGGGGTTGGATGGCCTGAGAGATGTCGCGTCGCGTTACCTCTCAGAGAAAAGCAGGGTTGTGCTTGTCCTCGGTGACAGAGAAAAATTTGACAGACCCCTCTCCTCGTTCGGCGATTTTCGCGTTACAGAGGACGGAGCAGGGGCCGATCAGTGATGCGAAGGGGTACAAAGGGGCAGATCGTGGTCGATGGGGATCTCTTTGAGCGGATCAGTAAACGTATAGACTCGTACGAGAGCGATATGGTAGCGCTCCAGATCGGTCTGACAGCCATACCGGCGCTGGCGCCGGAGAATGGCGGGGACGGTGAATACAAAAAGGCCCGCTACCTTGTGGAACGTCTCACTCAGATGGGGTTTGACAACATCAGGAGGTTCGAAGCGCCCGACGAGAGGGTCGCCTTCGCCTGCCGCCCCAACATTATCGTCACCATCCCCGGGGAAAAACGCGGAGGGACCGTCTGGATCATCACACACGTGGACGTCGTTCCCCCAGGAGAGCCAACGCTGTGGGACCATGACCCTTATGAGGGGTATGTGAAGGGGGGAAGGATATACGGCAGGGGGACGGAGGACAACCAGCAGGACCTTGTCGCGTCTATTTTCGCGGCCAAGGCATTTCTTGACGAAGGCATAACCCCCGGGTTCTCAGTAGGGCTCGCGTTTGTCGCCGATGAGGAGACCTCGAGCAAGAAGGGGCTGGTATATCTCCTCGGGATGGAGAAGAAGCTCTTTAAAAAGGACGACCTCATACTCGTCCCCGACTTCGGTGACGAGGAAGGGTCAATGATAGAGGTGGCGGAAAAGAGCCTGCTGTGGCTGCGTTTCAAAACGGTCGGAGTGCAGTGCCACGCGAGCGAACCATCGCTGGGGAGAAACGCCTTCACTGCCGCGTCACACCTTGTCACAAAGCTGGGCGATCTGTATCACATATTTGGCAAGATCGATCCGCTCTACCGTCCCCCGACGAGCACCTTCGAACCCACGAGAAAGGACGCAAATGTCCCTAATATAAACACCATACCGGGGGATGACATATTCTACCTTGACTGCCGCATCCTGCCCGACTACGATCTTGTAGAGGTTATGTCGAGGGTACGCTCCATGGCCGACGAAGTAGAACAGGAGTTCGACGTCTCCATAGACATTGTGCCGGTCCAGGCTGTAGAAGCGCCTCCCCCCACGGACAGGGATTCGCCGGTTGTAAAGGCCCTTGCAGGTGCAGTGCGGAAGATCTACGGAGTGGATGCCACCCCCGGCGGGATTGGAGGCGGCACCGTGGCGGCGCCCCTCAGGGAGAAGGGCTACCAGGTAGCGGTGTGGAGCAGACTGGGAGGGGTAGCGCACCAGCCGAATGAAAACTGTATCATATCGAATATGATAGGAAACGCTAAGGTGTTCGCCCACCTCTTCCTGGGGCGAACCGGAGAAAACACTTGATTAACAAGGAGGCACGAATGAAACAACCGAACGTTTCAGGAGGCACAAAAGGCGTGGTCATCCTCGAGAAAGATGGCCAGTTCCTGGCAGAGATGAAGGACGCCTTGAAGGGCGATCCCGAGTTGAGGATCATCGGCGAGGGCGTGGATCTGCCCGGGGCAACAGTCCTCCTCATGGAGGAGATTGATGAGGTGCCCGACGTCATCGTCGCCGGTCTTGACATCCTCAAGGAGGCGGTGGCGAGCGATGCCGGAGCTCTCATGGACCTGAAGGAGAAGATGCCAAAAACCAGGCTCATCGTCACGAGCGAGAGATACGCGGACGAAGAGATATTCCGCATGATACACGAGGGGATACGGGCGTTCTTTCTCAAAGGAACGCCTCCTGCGCTTATCACAAAATGTATACAGGTGGCGCTCTCCGGCGGGATGTGGATGGACAATGCGTTGATCGCGCGGGTCTTTGAAGAGGTGTCAAGCCAGGAATGAGAAGACGGTGGCACGGTACGGCTGGCCAAAGGTTGTGTGAGAGGCGGCCCGGCCGCGCCGTTGCGATCTGCGGAAATGATAATCCAGCCGGGGGCCATCGTGTGAGGTTCTTCCGGTTTTCCTAAACGAAAGAAGTGATACTCGCGGTTTATCGCGCGCAATTGAGGAGGTTCTTATGGAAAAGGAGCAAAGGTTTGAAGGGGACACGACAAGAGTCGTCATCGTTGATGGGGACACCACCTTTGTTGATGGACTGACGAAAACCATAGAGGCCGCCCCCGATATCGAGATCGTCGACGTGCGTGGGGATATCGAGAGTGCCAAAGAGTTCATACTCGGAGTACAGGAGCGGATTGACCTGATCCTCGTCAGCTTCAACATGCTAAAAGAGGTGGTGGCTTCGGACATGGGAACACTCCTGAAATTGAAGGCGAACCTCCCCGAAACGAGGCTTGTCGTCATGGGAGAGCGATACGTCGAGGAGGAGATATTCCGTATGGTGGAGGAGGGAATAAAGGGCTTCTTCGTCAAGGGGGATATTTCATCTGATTTTATAATCAAGTGTATACGGGTAGTTGCGTCCGGACAGATATGGATGGACACGAATCTCGTCAGCCGGGTGTTTGAGGAGTTTTCCCGCTACTACAGCAAGGCCGAGGGGAAGCTCAGGTCGCCGTCCCCGGAAGAAACCCATCGCCTGGCCCTTCTCACGAAGAGGGAAATGGAGCTGCTGGATCTCGTGTCCATGAGCCTCAAGAACGACGAGATAGCGGAGCGCCTCTTCATCAGTACCAAGACGGTAAAAACCCACATACGGAATATCTTCGAAAAGCTGGGGTCCAGGAACAGGGTGGATGCCACCCTTCTCTACATCGGGGCATCGAAGAGACAGGGAGAGAGAGCGCGCCTGGAACACTGAAGAGATCGAGCGGCGACAATGCGATCCAAAAAGGTCATCGGGCTTCGGTCATCCGGAAGATGGCCTCTGACAGTCTGCCAAATTCTTCTGTCGTCAGCGTCTCTCCCCTCCTCCGGCCGTCTATCCCCGCCTCGGCAAGGAGAGCGGGAACATCCGCCCTCTTTGAGCGAACGACATCCATCCCCTTCAGGTTGTTAGCCAGGGTCTTTCTCCTCATGGCGAAGGCCGCCTTCACCGTTTCAATGAAGATCCCATGGTCTCCAATCGGATACAGGGGGCCTTCGCGCATCTCTATCTTAAGGACGGCGGAGTCCACCTTCGGTACGGGGTAAAAGCAGGTGGCGGAGACTGTCATGAGTTGTGAGAGGGCCGCATGCATCGAAACAATCACGGAAGGTATCCCGTACTGTTTTGTCCCCGGAAGCGCCGTGATCCGGTCCGCAACCTCCCTCTGAAGCATCAACGTTGCCGAGGATATATGCTCTCTGAATTCGATCAGACGGAACAGGATCTGCGATGACACGTTGTAGGGGATATTGCCGATGACTTTTTCCTTTCCCCCGCCTTTAAGGGGGGAGGAAAAATCGTAGGACAATACATCGATGTGGATTATCTCGAGGTTGGGTATCTCGCCAAGTTCGCTGTCCAGAACAGCCACCAGTTTCGGATCTATTTCTAGGGCTATGACCCTTTTCACCCTCGGGGCGATCATCGCCGTCATGGCACCCAGCCCCGCACCGATCTCGACCACGGTGTCCCCCTCGCCGATCCCCGAGGAGTCGACTATCCGGGAGGTTATGTTGTTGTCCACAAGAAACGACTGTCCCAGGCGTTTTACCGGGCGTATGTTATATTTCTTGAGGGTTTTCAGGGGAGATTCAATCACGTTCGCACTCAAAACTGTCATTAGATGATAATAAGATGTTTCCCGTTTTGTACAAACAACACGCATGGTGCGGGTTTTACGGAACAACGGTGCGAGATTTCATCATGTATCATGGAGACGCTCAATCGAGCGGCCACCGGGATACCGCATTGAGATCTAGGGCATCCCTCCTGCCATCGCACAGGAGGTTATTGCCGACGACGGCTATCATCGCCGCATTGTCGGTACAGAGGACCGGCGGTGGAAAAAATATCTCGATTCCCTCCCCCTTTCCTCCCTCTAGAAAGCGTTCGCGCAGCCGGCTGTTTGAGGCCACTCCACCGCACACCACGACCCTTGGAACGGCGGCATCTTTCGCCGCAACCAGCGTCTTCTTGACGAGGACATCCACGATGGCCTCCTGATAGCTTGCAACGATGTCGGGCATCTCGCCCACGGTTATGGGTTCCCCTCTGCCCTTTATGTAGCTCAAAAGGGACGTCTTCAGGCCGCTGAAGCTGAAATCAACACTCCCCCTCATTGCACGCGGGAAGGATATGGCCGATAGGTTCCCCTCCTTTGCCAGCCGGTCTATTACCACTCCTCCGGGATAGCCGAGATCCAGCATCCGGGCAGCCTTGTCGAAGGCCTCCCCCGCCGCGTCGTCCCTGGTCTGCCCCAGTATCTGAAAGTCTCCGAAACTCCTGACGAGATAGACGTGGGTGTGTCCACCTGAAACCACCAGGGCAATAAAGGGGAAATCGGGTTTGTTTTCAGTGAGAAATATGGCTGCGATGTGTCCCTCTATGTGGTTCACGCCCACAAAGGGTATGTCGGCCGCACAGGCCATTGCCTTTGCCGCCGAGAGGCCGACAAGGAGGGAGCCCACCAGCCCGGGGCCCCTTGTTGCGGCGATTCCTTCTATATCACCCATCGATACGCCGGCATCGTCCAGTGCCTGCTGTGTCACCGGTATAATCGCTTCCATGTGCTTTCGGGAGGCGATTTCGGGAACAACGCCCCCATATCTGCCGTGAATATCTATCTGTGACGCTATGACGTTGGAGAGCATCTCCGAACCGTCGGAAACAACCGCCGCCGCCGTTTCGTCACATGAGGATTCTATCCCTAATACGAGCATCTTGCCTCCGGAGAAGCATTCTCCTAATGTAATTCCAAACTTTGAACTTGAAACTTGGCATGGATGGGGTATATAGGAAAGCCGTTTGTTTGTAAATACAAAACAAGGATTCCATGCATGGAGAAAGAATACGATTTCCTGGTACTGGGCAGCGGTATAGCGGGCCTCTCCTTCGCCATAAAGGCGGCGGACCTGGGAAGCGTCGCGGTTGTTACGAAGAAGAGCAAGGTGGAATCGAATACTAATTACGCCCAGGGGGGAATCGCCGCTGTAACCGACAATGACGACACCTTCGAATCCCACATACAGGACACCCTGAAAAGCGGGGCGGGGCTGTGCAAGGAAGATGTGGTACGATTTGTCGTAACGGAAGGTCCCGAGAGAATCAGGGAACTCGTCGAATGGGGCGTTAATTTTACGAAAATGGAAAACAGCGGGCCGGACACCTATGACCTCGGACGGGAGGGGGGACACAGCCGCAGGAGGGTCCTTCACGCGGAGGATCTTACCGGCAGGGAGATAGAGCGGGCACTGATCGAGAAGACCGCCTCAAAGAAAAACATAACGATCTTTGAAAACTTCTTCGCCATAGACCTCATCTGTAGGTCGAAGCTTACAGGCGAAAAAGGTGCAACAGACCGGTGCCTCGGGGCCTATGTCTTCGATGCGGACAAAGACGTTGTCCACACCTTCAGGGCAAAATTTATCATGCTCACCACGGGAGGGTCGGGGAAGGTTTATTTGATCACCACAAACCCCGACATAGCCACGGGGGACGGCGTCGCTATGGCCTACCGCGCCGGCGCCGAGATCGCCAATATGGGATTCATACAGTTTCACCCCACCTGTCTCTATCACCCCGACGCGAAGTCCTTTCTTATAAGCGAGGCAGTGCGGGGCGAAGGGGCCGAACTGAGACTCAAGGACGGCTCCACCTTCATGGAGAAATACCACTCGATGAAGTCGCTTGCCCCGCGCGATGTCGTCGCCCAGGCGATCGACACGGAACTGAAAAAATCTGGGGACGAATATGTCCTTCTGGATATTACACACCGGGACACGGCATTCCTCATGAAGAGATTCCCGTATATCTATAACCGGTGCCTTGAGTTCGGGATCGATATGGCTGTCGATCCCATCCCTGTGGTCCCCGCGGCCCACTACCAGTGCGGCGGGGTCCTGGTAAATCCCTTCGGCCAGACCACTATCGAAGGGCTCTTCGCATCCGGAGAAGTGGCATGCACCGGCCTTCACGGCGCCAATCGTCTCGCGAGCAACTCCCTCCTGGAGGCCCCCGTATTTTCTCACAGAGCCTTCTTGAAGGCCCAGGAGCTCCTGCCGACGGTGGATACCGATTCCATTACGATTCCTCCATGGGACCCGAAAGGCGCGACCGAGAGCGACGAATCTATTGTTGTCTCGAATAACTGGGAGGAGATCCGAATGTGCATGTGGAACTACGTGGGGATCGTACGTTCCAACAAAAGACTGGAACGCGCGAAGAGGCGAATCGACATGATAGCGGGGGAGATAGAGGAATACTACCGCAATTTTACAATAACGCCCAATCTGCTCGAACTACGCAACATCGCCACGGTGGCCGGGGTCATTATCGAGTGCTCATGCCTAAGGAAAGAGAGCCGCGGCCTTCACTACAATCTCGACTACCCCGACAGGGACGATATCAACTGGGTAAGGGATACGGTGGTAAAGAAGGATTCTAACGGGTTAGACCATAAACCGATCCATATAAAAGGGAGGGATGGACCATTAACGAACAACATGTGAGAAGAACCCCCCTGCATACCTGGCACCTGAAACACGGCGCTAATATGGCCCTGTTCGGCGGGTACGAGATGCCCCTGTGGTATCCTTCGGGGGTAAAGTGGGAGCACCTCGCGGTCCTCTCCGGCGCCGGCATGTTCGACACGAGTCACATGGCCGTTATCATGGTTGAGGGGCCTGGTGCGCTGGATTTCCTCCAACTCTGCTTTACCAAAAATCTGAATGCCTGTATAGGGAAGGATAAGGGGCCGCTCGTGCCGGGAAGGAGCGTTTACGGGGTTTTCCTCAACGATCTTGGGCATGTCATCGATGATGCCATTGTCTCACAGGTTTCACCGGGGATGTATATGGTCGTTGTGAACGCCGGGATGGGAGAACCCATAGCCCGGCACCTGGAAGACCGGGCAGGCAAAGTCGACGTCGAAGTTCACGACCTCACCGACGGGATCGGAAAGATGGACATACAGGGTCCCCTCTCCGCCAAGATACTCTCCAGAATGCTCAGGGATCCGAAAGGGGTGTTTGATCGCATGCCCTATTTCAGCTTCAAGGGGTTCTTCGATGGCACCTCCCCCCTTGCGGACGCTGTGCGCCTCTCGGATGGCACCCCCATCATGCTGTCACGAACCGGCTACACAGGTGAGTTCGGGTTTGAGCTCTTTATGAATTCAGACCATATCGGGCGTGTGTGGGATATGGCCCTCGAGGCGGGAACGGATTTTGGTCTCACGGTCTGCGGCCTCGCCGCGCGAGATTCCCTGAGGACGGGTGCACTCCTCCCCCTCTCCCACCAGGATATCGGGCACTGGCCCTTTCTCAATAACCCGTGGGATTTCGCCCTTTCTTTTAATAATGACAAAACGGGTTTTACCAAGAGATTTGTCGGCGATGAGGCCCTTGAAAAGAGATCGGATTTTGAGTATACCTACCCCTTCGCGGGGTTCGACCTGCGGAAGGTTGCTCCCGGGGATTCTACGATTGTAATAGACTCGAACGGTACCGCAATCGGGACAGTCCTGACCTGCGTGACGGAGATGGGTATCGACAGGGTCGGGGATATGATATACAGCATCACCAGTCCGGACAGGCCGGAAGGATTCCGGCCGAGGGGGCTTTCCTGCGGGTTTGTCAAGGTAACGAAGAAATTGACCTGCGGAGATACCGTAGATCTGAAAGATGGAAGGCGGACCATACCGGTTCTCATCGTAGACGACATTCGCCCCGATCGCACTGCGCGCAGGGCGATCAAAGACATGTTGTAACATCTTGGATTTCAACAAAATAGCATGTAATCCTCAGACGCTTTGGCGTCATCTTCGCTTGCCTGGAAAAGTGAGGGAACGTTTGGCGAGGAAAGTTTCTCGCAGGATTACCAAACATGATGCACTCTACAAAAGTCAGATTTCCCCTCCCCTGGCGGGAGGGGATTAAGGGGAGGGGTGTAAGTGTATGAAATGGCGTCGCATTCACCCTCACCCCAACCCTTCCATCAAG
>JAUSPK010000218.1 GCA_030655735.1 Syntrophales bacterium
CGGATATAACAAAAAAGAGAGGCCCCTCGCCTTTGGCGAGGGGCCTCTCCCGAATCACATCCCAATAAATCTTTGATTACATCATGCCGCCCATACCGCCCATGCCGCCCATACCACCCGGAGGCATACCCGGCATTCCACCCTCATCTTTGGAAGGTTTCTCGGCAATCATGCACTGGGTCGTGAGCATCAGACCCGCGACACTCGCCGCGTTCTGGAGCGCGTATCTCGTCACCTTGGTGGGATCAATAACGCCCGCTTTGACAAGATTCTCGTACTGATCGGTCCGTGCGTTGAAACCGTAGTCGCCCTTCTTGCCCTTTACCTTCTCCACGATGATAGCGCCCTCAAATCCTGCGTTGGCAACGATCATCTTCATGGGCTCTTCGATGGCCTTCTTGACGATATTCACGCCGACCTGCTCATCACCCTCCAGCTTTACCTTCTCAAGGGCCGGGAGGGTCCTGATGTAGGCCACACCGCCGCCGGGGACAATACCCTCTTCAACGGCCGCCCTGGTGGCGTTCAGCGCATCTTCAACCCGCGCCTTCTTCTCCTTCATCTCCGTCTCCGTGGCCGCTCCGACCTTGATGACGGCAACGCCGCCGACCAGTTTCGCCAGACGTTCCTGGAGTTTTTCCTTGTCATAATCGGAGGAGGTCTCCTCGATCTGCGCCCTGATCTGTTTCACGCGACCCTCAAGGGCGGCCCGTTCGCCGGCCCCGCCTATGATTGTCGTATTGTCCTTGTCTATGACAATCCTTTTCGCGTTTCCCATATCGGTGATCTGGGCATTTTCCAGCTTTGAACCCATCTCTTCCGAGAGCAGCATTCCACCGGTCAAGACGGCGATATCCTCCAGCATCGCCTTTCTTCGGTCGCCAAAACCCGGGGCCTTGACGGCTGCCACATTCAGGGTGCCCCTGATCTTGTTGATAACCAGCGTTGCAAGGGCCTCCCCTTCAATATCTTCCGATACGATCAGAAGCGGTTTGCCCATCTTGGCAATCTGCTCGAGGATGGGGAGCAGATCCTTCATGCTGCTTATCTTCTTGTCATGGATCAGGATGAACGGGTCCTCGAGGACCACCTCCATCTTCTCGGCGTTGGTGACAAAGTAGGGGGAGAGGTATCCCCGGTCAAACTGCATTCCCTCAACAACCTCCAGTTCCGTCTCGAGACCCTTCGCCTCTTCCACCGTGATGACGCCTTCCTTGCCGACCTTACCCATCGCCTCGGCAATGATATTGCCTATCGTTTCATCATTATTGGCGGAGATGGTCCCGACCTGGGCGATCTCCTTCTGGTCCTTCGTGGGACTGCTCATCCCCTGGAGTTCCTTTACAACGACAAGCACGGCCTTTTCGATTCCCCTCTTGATATCCATGGGATTGCTACCGGCCGCAACGGCCTTGACACCCTCGCGATAGATGGCCTGAGCGAGAATCGTCGCCGTCGTCGTGCCGTCACCGGCCACATCGCTTGTCTTGCTGGCAACCTCTCTGACCATCTGGGCGCCCATATTTTCGAAATTGTCTTCCAGCTCTATCTCTTTCGCGACGGTTACACCGTCCTTCGTTACTGTAGGCCCACCGAAAGATCTCTGTAGTATAACATTGCGTCCCTTGGGACCGAGAGTCACCTTGACGGCATCGGCAAGCGCGTTAACCCCCGCAAGGATTGCCTTCCTGGCATCCTCATCATATTTTAAAATTTTAGCTCCCATCAAACATTCCTCCTTCTTATCATCATATTGTTATTTTTCAATTATTCCAAGTATATCGTCCTCACGCATGATGAGGTGCTCTACGTCGTCTATCTTGACCTCGGTTCCGGCATATTTGCTGAACAGCACCCTGTCACCGGCCTTTACATCCAGTTTCAGGATCTTGCCGTCATCCGTCATCTTGCCTTTTCCAACGGCTATTACCTTCCCCTCCATGGGTTTTTCCTTGGCGCTATCGGGAATAATGATCCCCCCCTTTGTTTTCTCCTCTTCTTCGATGCGCTTAACAATAATCCTGTCATGCAATGGTCGTATCTTCATTCCTCGTATTCTCCTCCCTTACACTTGTTTTAAGTTAAAAATTCTTGTTGGTATCTCCCAATACCCCCTAAAATAAACATCAATTCGGCCGTGTCAAGGGCCGTCAGAAAAATTACACACTTTTTATCTCCACGGGCACCTCGCACAGGTCTCTGAACCGCCGGGCATCCTCCGCGGAACCGACGATATCATCGTAGTGGACGGGTATGGCCACCTCGGGCCGTATGATATTGACCGCGCGTGCGGCCTCCTCGGCGGTCATCGTATAGGTCCCGCCGATGGGCACCAGCATGATATTCGCCCGTATGGTCTCCATCTCGGGGATCAGGTCGGTATCACCGCAGTAGTAGATCCTCTTCCCTCCCACCGTCACCACAAACCCGAGCCAGTCGTTCTCTCTGGGATGAAAGGCCTTGTCCGCATTGTAGGAAGGCACCGCCTCAACCAGTATCTCCCCGACCTGGACTATATCACCCGGCTTGACGATCCGTATGTCACCTGAAAGATCGGCGGCACTATCCTGCGTGGTAATGATAACGGTGTCCTCTTTCTGTATCTTCCTGACATCTTCCGGAGACAGGTGGTCGTAGTGGTTGTGGCTGATCAGGACAAGATCCGCCTTCTTCGGGTCTTTGAGCTTCCAGGGATCGATGTAGATCACCTGCTCTCCATCTATCCTCACACTTGAATGACCGAGCCAGAATATATTTTCCACCATGGCACACCCCCTTGGCATGTTTCGGGTTGAGAGTAAAACAGGTTCTCAATCGGCAGACTGTGTGGATACCACCCCCCCCGGTCGGAGCCGTTACCTCTTCCCTATATGCAATATACCCTTTGTGATGTTGCACAGATGGTCGTTCAGTCTGTTAATGGCCGTCAGGACATCCGAATAGACAAGACCGGCATC
>JAUSPK010000219.1 GCA_030655735.1 Syntrophales bacterium
AGCCCCTGCCAGGACGGGCAGGAGGATCACAAGGGAGATCCAGACAAACACCTTCCGTGTCATCCATCGCTTCTTTTTCTTCTTGTGCTCCGTACTGCCGGGTGGTTTTTGTTCATTATCCATCATTCTTTTTTCTCAGCTTCCGTATCATTTTTGTCGTCGCCTTCCCTGGTGGCGCGTTTTTTCTCCCCTGCCTTTACCACCCAGATACTGATTTCATACAGGAGCATCAGCGGCACGGCCATCAGCACCTGCGTCACAACATCCGGAGGAGTAAAGATGGCGGCGACAACGAATACCAGGAGGATCGCGTATTTTCTCTTTTTTTTCAGGATCTCTGAATTTACCATCCCTATCTTCGCCAGAAAAAACATAAAGATGGGGAGCTCAAAGATAACCCCGAACGCGATAAGGAGCTTCATGGAAAAAGAGAGGTACTCCTTCAAGGAAAGCATGGGGCGTATAAAATCATTCCCGAAACCAACAAAGAATTTAAACCCGAATGGGAAGACAATATAATACGCGAAGAGGGATCCTCCCAGAAAGAATATGGTGGAAAAGATGACGAAGGGTGCCACCGGTTTCTTTTCGGATGCATAGAGACCCGGTGACACAAATTTCCATATCTGATAGAGGATGTAGGGACTGACAAGAAAAATAGACGCCAGAAAGGATACCTTGAGATAGGTAAAGAATGCCTCGGGGAGACTGGTGAATATCATGGAGCTGCCTTCGGGAAGTACGGCGGCGAGGGGACGCGTCAAGGCCCAGAACAGCTTTTCCTTGAAGAGATAGCATACAACGAAGCCGGCGCCGAGCGCAATCAGCACACGCGTCAGCCTGGACTTCAATTCTTCCAGGTGGAGCGTAAAGGGCATCTTTTCATCTGTCTGATCGGTCATAATTTTTGGCTCACACTATCGTCTCATGGCTGACATCTTGTCTCGTCGGAGCAAACTGGGGTATTCTTGACAAAAACAATAAAAAAGTCAACCTCTTTTAGGCTCCGGGGAATCAATCATGAATGCAGCGAAAGGGTGGCAGGTGATTATGTGCGTTCATCGGAATAAAGGAAAATCTGAAATCACCGCTGATTAGTCCGAATTCTTATCTACAGGTTCCGGGGTCTCTTCCTTCACCTTCGGACCACTATCTTCAGTCTCTTCCTTCTTTTTCCCATAGAGGACCGAATCCTTGAAATCACCCGCTTCATCTTTGATCTGTTCTACGTTGAGGCTTTCCTTCACATCATCGGTGGCACGGCGGAATTCCGCAAGACCCTTGCCGAGAGATTTTGCCACGTCAGGCAGTTTCTTCGGCCCGATAACAAGCAGGGCAACAATAAGTATAATTATCAATTCCGGCATTCCAATGCCAAACATACTATCACCATATTCCCTTAAAACTTCGGTCATAGTATATTACTGCCTGAATCTTTGTCAATCTGAAATCGGATCTACATGTTTGCAACTCGCATGGTTCTGTGATAGGAAAATCAACTCATTTATGAGGGGAAACCCACCAATCGGAAGGGATGACGCGATGAAGATAACAACGCAGGAAGTGGGATATGTTGCCCACCTTGCCCGCCTTGATCTCAGTGAGGATGAAAAGGGAACCCTCACCTCACAACTCAACAATATACTAATGTATATGGACATATTGAATGGGGTGGATACTGAGGGAATCCAGCCTATGACGCACGCCATCTCTCTGGGCAATGTCTTCAGGAATGATACGGAAGAAAAATCCATCGGGGTGGAGATGGCGCTTGCCAACGCCCCGGAGGGGGAGATGGGGTTCTTCGGCGTTCCCAAGATCATAGAATAACCATGGGGCGGTCCTCGTGGGCTGCGTCCTGTTTTGAGGGAATCTTTTCCCGGATTGAGGCTGGATCAGAAAAAAGGCATGGAACTAAATCGGTTAACCATTCACGAACTGCAGGAACGACTCAGAGATGGGACCATTACATCCGTTGAAATCACCGAGTCTGTGTACCGGAGGATAGCGTCCGTAGAAGATCGGGTGCACGCATATATCACCCTGACACAGGAGGCTGCCACCGAGCAGGCCCGCGCGGCGGACAGGCGGATACAGGAGGGAGCCGGGGGGGCGCTGACCGGCATACCTATAGCCCTCAAGGATGTCCTTAGCACACAAGGCGTCAGGACAACCTGCGGATCGCGCACCCTTGAAAACTTCATCCCCCCCTATGACGCCACGGTAGTCAAAAAACTGAAGGACGCCGGTGCGGTGTTTGTGGGAAAGACTAATATGGACGAGTTCGCCATGGGGTCCTCAACCGAGACCTCCCGGTTCGGAATCACAAAGAACCCATGGGACTTGGAGCGTATACCCGGAGGGTCCAGCGGTGGTTCAGCCGCCGCGGTCGCTGCCGACGAATGCATCGCCTCTCTGGGGACCGACACAGGCGGCTCCATCAGACAGCCCGCGGCCCTGTGCGGGGTTGTGGGTCTGAAACCCACCTACGGCAGGGTCTCGCGCTTCGGCCTGGTGGCATTTGCCTCCTCCCTGGACCAGATAGGGCCCATCACCAAAGATGTGGAAGACTGTGCCATTATGATGAACGCAATCTGCGGCCACGACCCACAGGACTCCACCTCCGTCCCCACGGAGGTCCCCGATTACAGGACCTGTCTCTCCAGGGACATCGAGGGGTGGACCATCGGCATCCCCAAGGAGTACTTCGTCGAAGGAGTCGACCCGGAAATCAGGGCCTCCATAGATACAGCCATCAAAACCCTGGAGGGGCTCGGCGCCCGGTGCCTTGACATATCGCTCCCCCATACCGAGTACTGCATCGCGACTTACTATATAATAGCGCCTTCAGAGGCCAGCTCGAACCTGGCCCGGTACGACGGGGTCAGATACGGATTCAGGGCGCCGGATGGAGAGAATCTTCTGGATATGTACAAAAAGACCCGATCATCCGGATTCGGGGCGGAGGTCAAGAGGAGGATCATGATAGGAACCTATTCCCTCTCTTCCGGATATTACGATGCCTACTACAAAAAGGCATCGCAGGTACGGGCCCTGATCAGAGATGACTTCGACCGTGCGTTCACGAAGTGCGATGTGATCCTGACCCCCGCGACACCGACCCCGGCATTCAGGATCGGGGAAAAGATGGACGATCCCCTGCAGATGTACCTCTACGACATCTTCACCCTCTCGGCAAATCTGGCGGGGGTGCCGGGGATCTCCGTCCCCTGCGGCTATACGAAGGGCGGCCTCCCCCTGGGAGTTCAATTCATGGCGGGCCATTTTCAGGAGGAAAAGCTGCTGCAGATAGCCTCAGCATACGAGAAAAATTCAGACAAAGAGAAGAGGACACCCGATCTATAATGACGTATGAAACGGTTATAGGGCTTGAGGTACACGCCCAGCTTCTTACCAAAACCAAGATATTCTGCGGGTGCTCGACCCGGTTTGGCCAGGAGCCGAACAGCAACACCTGCCCCATCTGTCTCGGGATGCCCGGCACCCTCCCGGTCCTGAACAAAAAGGTCGTGGAGTACGCGATGAGGATGGCCCATGCAACACATTGCAGGATAAACCGGACAAGCACCTGGGCGCGGAAAAATTACTTCTACCCCGACCTGCCGAAGGGCTATCAGATCACACAGTTTGACCACCCCCTCGCGGAGGCCGGATACGTCGACATCGAAACAGGCGGGGTGAAGAAGAGAATCGGCATTACCCGCATACATATGGAGGAGGACGCGGGCAAGTCCATACATGATGATCTGAGCGGTTCCAGCTACGTTGACCTGAACAGGGCGGCGGTCCCCCTGATAGAGATCGTTAGTGAACCGGACATGCGAGCCCCGGAGGAGGCGGCCCAGTATCTTCGAAGGCTGCACGAGATCCTGGTCTATCTTGAGATATGCGACGGCAATATGGAGGAGGGGAGTTTCCGCTGTGACGCCAACATCTCGCTGAGGCCGGAGGGGCAGGAGGCCTTTGGAATCAGATCAGAACTCAAGAACATGAATTCCTTTAACAATGTACAGCACGCCCTCGAATATGAGATACTGAGGCAGCGGGCCATTCTGGAGAGAGGGGACCAGGTCGTCCAGGAGACACGCCTGTGGGACGCATCACAGGGGCTTACCCATTCGATGAGGGGGAAGGAAGAGGCGCACGACTATCGGTATTTCCCTGAACCCGATCTCGTTCCCATCGTTATATCCGATGCGTGGGAAGAAGAGATCAGGGCTGCCCTCCCCGAGCTTCCCATGGAGAAGAGGGCGCGGTTCATCAATAAATACGGCATCCCACCCTACGATGCGGGGGTTCTGACGGCAAGCCGCGCGTTGGCCGATTATTACGAAGAGGTGGTACGGCTCTGCGAAAGGCCGAAGATCGCGAGCAACTGGGTCATGGGCGATCTTCTGGCATATCTGAACGAAGCAAAGCTGGAGATAGGAGAAAGCCCGGTACTCCCCGCGGCCCTGGCTCAGCTGATCGGCATCATAGGAGATGGAACGATCAGCGGAAAGATTGCCAAGGAGGTCTTCGAGGGGATGTGGCAATCGGGGAAACAGCCGAAGGAGATCGTGGAAGAAAAGGGGCTCGTTCAGATCACCGACACCGGCGAACTGGAAAAGATCGTGGAAGGGGTTCTGGATGCCCACCAGAAGCAGCTGGAGCAGTACAGGGCGGGCAAGGATCAGCTGTTCGGCTTCTTCGTTGGGCAAACGATGAAGGCCACCGGCGGCAAGGCAAACCCCGAGATCGTCAACGAACTGCTGAAGAAGAAACTCTCGATGTCATGATCAAGACCATATCCTGGAATGAGGGCGCCGTGGTGATGATCGACCAGCGGGCCCTCCCGCACGAGGAACGATATATCACCTGCCGGACATATCAGGATGTTATAGCTGCCATCAATACCATGGCCATACGGGGCGCGCCCGCCGTGGGGATAGCGGCCGCGATGGGGATAGCCCTCGGCACACTGAATGCACCCGAAGGGCAGATAGAGACAGATTTCTACCGGATCTGCGAGGACTTCGCCCGCACCCGCCCCACCGCCGTCAATCTGTTCTGGGCCATCGACCGAATGAAGACCCGTTTCGAGGGGGAGCTTGTCTCTGCACCCCATGTTGAAGCGGAGGAAATAAAAAAGGCCCTGACAGAAGAGGCACTGCGGATACTGGAAGAGGACATCGAGGCAAACCGGCAGATGGGAGCCCATGGAAAAGACCTGATACAGGACGGAGATACCATCCTGACACACTGCAATGCCGGGGCGCTCGCAACCGGCGGCTATGGAACGGCGCTGGGCGTCATTCGGGCCGCCCATGAAGAGGGAAAGAGGATCCATGTCCTGGTGGACGAAACCAGGCCCCTCCTCCAGGGGGCGAGGCTGACCGCGTGGGAGATGCACAGGGAAGGCATCGGCGCCACGCTCATAACCGACAGCATGGCGGGTTCTCTCATGCAGAGGGGGATGGTCAATCTCGTTCTCGTGGGGGCGGACCGCATCGCGGCCAACGGCGATACAGCCAACAAGATCGGGACGTACAGCCTTGCCGTTCTTGCAAAAGAAAACAGGGTCCCCCTGTACGTGGCGGCCCCGCTTTCTACCATAGACCGTCGGACGCGCACCGGCAGGGAAATCCCCATCGAAGAGAGGAGCGAGGACGAGGTGCTCGGATTCCACGGCACACGGATCGCACCGCAGGGTTTCCATGCATGCAATCCCGCCTTCGATGTAACCCCGAAAAAATACATCACCGCTATCATCACGGAAAAGGGAATTATTACGAAACCGTTCGGCAGAAAGATCAAAGGCATCTTCGGGGACTCTGCTGGATATCGACCACGGTCCGGACCGAAAACCTCATAGAACCCGGAACACACATGAAAAATCTATTTATCTTTGACTTTGACGGCGTTATC
The DNA here is from genome assembly GCA_030655735.1 of Syntrophales bacterium. Taxonomy (GTDB): domain Bacteria; phylum Desulfobacterota; class Syntrophia; order Syntrophales; family UBA2210; genus UBA6078. The sequence continues at coordinate 5,929 of JAUSPK010000219.1, forward strand.
GCGGACTCTCTTGTCTTCTACGAAGAGCTCGTCAAAACGCACCTTGAACAGATAGGCTCACCCGTCATAACGACACGCAGTGAATTCCTTGATCTCTTTGACGGTAATTTCTATGAGTCTCTTCGTGCACGGGGTGTGGAGATAACGGCCTTCAACAACGCCGTCATGGCCGCCGCCCCGGAGATAGATTACGGGAGGATCCTCCCCTTCCCGGGCGTGCTGCCCGTGATGAGCACCCTCACAAAGGATAACACCCTGATTGTCATATCCTCTAACATCTCTTCCGTTATACGAACATTCCTCTCACGGTACGAATTTGACGGAATCTTTGATGACGTTCTGGGTGCCGACTTTATGCTCAGCAAGACCGAAAAGATACACCACGCCGTGGAGAGATGCCAGGCACGCAGTGATCGAACATACTATGTGGGAGATACCGTCGGCGACATCCGGGAGGGACAGGCCGCCGGCATCCTAACGGTTGCCGCGACCTGGGGGTGGCACCCGGGGA
>JAUSPK010000221.1 GCA_030655735.1 Syntrophales bacterium
CATGACAGAAAACCTGGCAGGTGGAGTAGGGGCTACAGGAGATTGATTGTCATCGCCCGTACGGGACAGCCCTTGACGCACAGTTCACAGCCGTTGCACTTTTCTGGATCGAAGACGACCTCCATGGTATTGTTATCGATATAGAGGGCACCGGTTGAGCAGAATGCCAGGCATGATCCGCAGTGCATACATCTATCGGTATTCCGGGTGACGCTTTTTGAAAGCGGTTCAACGCTCAGGCCCAGTTCCCTGAGGTAGCAGATGGCCCGGTCAAAGTTCTTCTTCGTGCCGGTCAGGTCAAGGACCATCACTCCTTCCCTTCTCGGCGATATCCGTGCCCTCATTATGTTGAAGGCAAGGTCGAAATCCTTTACCAGACTGTACGCCACGGGCTTATCAACAATGCCAGCGCCATAGCGAATGACTATCTTCTTTGAATACATGTTGTTGTAGTCTCCGGGTGTTCGGTTACCCTAATTTCATGTAAGAGTCAAGACCCTAATCGGCGAGCAGACCGTCCCAGTCAAAGGACGGGAACGTCTCGCTGAGCGGGTGATCATCATCCACAAAGTGGTGGCTCAGGTTTGTAAAAACCCGTTCGGCGATCTCGCGGACCGGTCCCGGGGGCACAACATCATCTCGCCTGCCGTGATACAGGATGGTGGACACGGCGATCTTTTGGTTCAGATACGGTCTGAACTCCTCCAGATCGAGGGCCGGGGCCAGGAGGAGGATTTTTTTTATAGCTGATTCATTGTCGCAGGCGTACATGGCGGCCATCAGCCCTCCATAACTGGATCCGACCAGGACGAGGTCTTTCTTCCCGGCCAGGATGCGGCGGAGCTTGTCCATCCTCTCATCAAGGCTCCCCGTGTAATCCTCTATGATCATATCGGGATACCGTTTTTTGAAGAATTGTGACTTGTTTCCCTGACTGCTCCCCTCAAGACCATGTATGAAGACCCTGGTTGCCATGCGTCTCCTCCCCCTTTTGACGTTTCGCTCTGCGGGATTCATACTATTCAAACGGAAATTTTGCAAGCAGGCATGGATGTATCGGCAAATTTTCAGCAAAGATATTGCCTTGAAGATATTTACTGTGCTAGAAAGTCCCCAAACGAAGAGGAGTGGTTACGATGGTTGCGGTGAAGCCGTTTCGGGCCGTGAGGCCACAACAACAATATGTAAAGGATGTCGCATCCTATCCCTATGATGCCATTGATTCACGGGAGGCAAGAAGGCTGACCCGCGAGAACGCAAAAAGTTTTCTGCGTATCGTAAAAGCGGAGGTTGACTCCCCGGATGATACCGCCGACTGCGACGAGGTATATGAGAAGGCACGGGAAAATCTGTACGCCTTTATGAGTGAGGGCACGCTGTTTCAGGATGAAAAGGCCTGTCTCTATATCTATCGCCAGGGAATGGGCGATCACGTTCAGTACGGGGTGGTTGGCTGTGTCGATGTGGCCGATTACGAATCGGGGGTTATCAAGAGGCATGAACTGACACGCAGCGACAAAGAGGCCGACCGAACGAAACACGTAGACAGGGTGAACGCACAGACAGGCCCCATATACCTTACGTACAGGGCCTCAAAGAACATTGACAGCATTGTCAGGGAGATTGTTGCCGGTGATCCGGAGTATGATTTTACGGCCGATGATGGGATAACCCACAGCGTATGGGTTGTGGACAACGATAGTGCCATTGAGAGAGTCAGGCAGGAATTCGGGCAGCTGGATTCACTGTATATAGCCGACGGTCACCACAGGGCGGCCGCGGCCGCGACGGTTGCCCGGACGCGCCGGGAAGAAGGCACGGGCCACAATGGAGCGGAAGAGTACAACCACATACTGGCCGTGATATTTCCCCATGATCAGCTTATGGTTATGGACTACAACAGGGTGGTCAGGGACCTGGGCGGGCTCGGCGAGGAGGAATTTATCGGAAGGGTACGGGAGCGTTTTGTCGTCTCCGGCAATTTCAGCCGCAGATCGCCACAGCGGCAGGGCGAATTCGGGATGTATCTGAAGGGGAGATGGTACAGACTTCAGGCAGGGGAAAAGAGGCTCAAGGAGGATGAACCGGTCGCGGCGCTGGACGTATCCCTGCTACAGAACGATCTTTTGAGACCGGTGCTGGGCATAGATGATCCGAGGACCGATGCCAGGCTGCTCTTTGTGGGCGGGATACGGGGGATGGACGAACTTGAAAAGCTTGTGGACTCCGGTGAAAATGCGGTGGCCTTCTCCCTCTATCCCACGACCATGGATCAGCTTATGAAGGTCGCGGACAGGGGCGAGGTCATGCCTCCAAAATCAACATGGTTTGAGCCGAAGCTCCGTAGCGGAATATTTGTTCATCTGCTGGATTAATCCCCCTGCGGGTGTCATGCGTGAGCCCGGCCCTGAAAAAGGAGGAATCCTTGAAGGAAATGGCACCCAGGAATCATAGATGCACCCCCCCAGCGGTAGTTCTGACTGCGGTGTTGGTCCTATGTACAACCGTGCTGCCCCTCCATGCGGATGTCTACAGGTATCTGGACGAAGAGGGAACTCTCTGTTTCACCAATGTGATCCCGCCCATATCGAAGTATCAGGTCATTATAAAGGAAAGAAAAAGGCCTCCCAAATCGCGTTCGACGGAAAGATACGATGGGCATATACAGGAGGCCTCCCAAATGCATGGCATTTCTTTCCCACTCATCAAGGCCATCATAAAGGCAGAATCGGATTTTGACCCACGAGCCGTGTCGAAGAAGGGGGCAAAAGGGCTTATGCAGATCATGCCCTCCAACTTCAAGGCCCTCGGGATACAAGATCCTTTTAATCCACGGGAAAATATTATGGGAGGGGCG
>JAUSPK010000001.1 GCA_030655735.1 Syntrophales bacterium
ATGTCGCCGTATCCCACCGTCGACATGGTGACGATGTTGTAGTAGAGGGCTTCAGGGAACGAGAGGTCCTCCAGGGCCATGAAACCGGCGGTTCCCATCGCGGTTACCACAACGAACAGGGCCAGGAATATTTTCAGCCTCCGGCGTACCGCCTGCATGATGTACCCCCCCTTATATTTAGTTTACCGCACAGCAGGCATGGTCTCTCATATGCGGACTTTCCCGCCACCATGAAACAAGGCCTGCATCTTACAATACTAAGCCCGTTATATCAAATGCTTGTCGTGGTCCGGTCCTGCGACCAGCCCGCGGCGAGGTGGTAGTCCATCCTGTCGTAGAGGAAGATAATCCGGTTGTTCAGCTCCAGCGTCGTGTAGATCTGGAGCGGTGACCCGAGAATTCTGCGTTTCATGACCTGGGCCCAGATCGCCTTTCTGCTCAGGGCCATCGCGCCGAGGACAGAGGGCAGGGAAACATCGTGATCGCGAAGCTGCAGGCCCGCCTTGAGAAACCAGGCGGTATCGAAGGTATCCCCCTTCCCCCTCAGGAGATTTTTTACCTCCGCCAGGGCCCTGGCATGGATCTTCGAGATCAGTTTCATCTGCAGGGCGATATCCGGGACAATCCTCTTGACATCCTTCATCCAGTGGCCCGCGATCTCATCCTGGTACCGGTCGATGGTCCTCACCAGGATATTTGAGAGGAAGGCCTTTTCTTCCTGCGGCTCAACCGTCGGGATATCGGTCTCCCCCATGTCGGAGAAGAGCTGCCGGTAAGAATCGGCCATGGCCCAGACGTCACGGTAAAGGGCAAGATACCGGTCGACGGCCTTCCGGTTCGCCTCCCATGCCAGCGGCGGAAGCTCATGAATCGGAATGTACCTCGCGTCAGCGGCATCGTCTCCCGCCGAGACCTTCCCCCCCGTCCTGCGGACCTCGTAGGTGATGATGGCCATGCTCCCATAATAATCGTCATCCACGGTATCGACATCGACCAGCCTGACAATCTCCCCCTCCAGGCCCGTCTCTTCACGAAGTTCTCTCAGGGCTGCGCCTTGCACATCTTCGCCCGATTCGGCAAAACCGATGGGGAGACACCACATCCCGAGGTAGGGATCATTCCCTCGCTTTACGAGAAGGAGTTCCCTTTTTTTATTGACAACGATGGAGCTGGCAACTGGAAGGGGGTTTTCATAAAAGATGGTGCCACATCGGGGGCACCAGCCCCTCGTCTTCCCGTCGATCACCTTTTCGGCCAGCGGATCCCCGCAGTGGCAGCAGAAGCTCCTTTTTTTCTTCACGCGGTATACCTCGTTTATCCCCCGGGATCGAAACACCTGAAAATGCAGTCGTCCTTGGTAATGACCACCGACCCTTGCCTGCTGGCGCTTTTACGGAGTTCACGGTAAAAGTACGACAGCGCCTCGTCAATCCTCTGCGGATTCGTGTCGAATATCTCCTTGAAAAGAAGATTCCGTTTCTTTCCCAGGTAATCGATACAGGCCTCTATGTCGTCCCGGGGGAAGGAGAGATCATTCTCAAAGGGAATCCTTTCAATCCTGCCGAAATGTCCCCTGAGCTGCGCCTCTCCGTTTTCCAGGGAAAAGGCCCGCAGGAGCCTGCCGATGGCCGGTTCCCCCGGGGCCTCAAGGCCAACCGACCGGACACAACCGGGGATCAGCCGGATTACCTCCTGGAGCGATGCCTCCGTATGGGTAATAGCGATAAAAACCCCGCCCGGTCTCAGGAGACGAGCAATCTCTCCGATAAGGTGGGGAAAGAAGTAAAGTGAATAGCTGGCCACAACAAGGTCGAGGCTGCCAGAGTCCATATCGCATATGAGATCGGCGCTTCCCGCGACAAACCGCCCCCGATATCCCATTGAAGCCACAACCGCAAGGAAGAGCTCCCTGTTGACCTTACCCGCAAGATCGAGACCCGTGATGGCAGCGCCCTCCTTCAGACGCCCGGCAAGTTTCTCCGTAAAAAAGCCGTAGGCGCAGCCCAGATCCAGGGCATCCTCGACACCGGCCAGATCGAGCCCTCCCAGGGCGCTCTCCCGGATATCCTCACGATTGACGGAATACCGGGAAATCAACCGGCGTGTCTCCACGTGATCTTGAACCGCCCCGTAGGTCTTTCGTATATCTTCTACGGAATAGAGGCTGTCTTCTCTCATGACCATGGCCTCGTCTTATCCCCCTGTCTTGCCTGTTATTATTGCCCAGAACCATGCACAAAAGTCAAACGGAGATTTGGCCCCCTTTTCCTTGTTGACAAGGTCTCCGGTGATCTCGACCAAGGGGCGCCGCCAGGCCCTTTCAGGCATCTGCCGGGACCAACCCATCCAGAGATCCCTTGCACGGGGGGCATATAATTGTTATCGTTTTTATTTGCAGAATTACGTGATACTATGGGGAAAATTATTTATGGAGGCAGGAGGCAATGATACCAAAAATCAAGAGGGTCCTTTACGCAACGGATCTTTCAGAAAATTCGACGTATGCCTTTCGATATGCCGTGAACACCGCGGAAAAACATGACGCGGAGATAATCATCCTGCACGTTATCGACGAGGTATCCCCAACCGCCCATGGGTTCATTAAAATGATCCTGCCTGAAAGGGATATTGAACGCATCAAGGGTGAGGCGATCGAAGAGATGAACACCCGCCTTGATGAATTCTGTAAGAGGGAGCTTCGCGAAAAACCCCAGTGCCTGAAAAGGATAAAAGCCGTCGAGGTCAGAGAGGGTTATCCCGCCGAAGAGATCCTCAAGATCGCAGACGAACGCGAATGTGACGTCATCATTATGGGGACCCACGGGAAGGGCCTGCTGACCCATACCTTTCTGGGGAGCGTCGCCGAACGGGTCTTGAGACGTTCCAGAAAACCGGTCTTCATCATCCCTCTGCCGAAGGAGTAGACCGGTCCGGCACTATCACAAGGCCGCGTCTACCCGGCTTCGGATCAACCCGTAGGGAGACATGATATCATCCGCATCGCTGCTATCTGTTTAAAAGGGACGCCTCAACGAGCGGCTCCAGTTCCTGGGCCCTCGCCTCCGCCTCCAGTGCCTTCTTCGAGGCCTCCTCGGTCAGCTCCTGATTAGACATCTCTATCTTGACGGTATCAAAACCAGCGTCAAGCAGGATGGTCTTCGGCGAACCCTGCTCATTGGACCAGGCCTTCCACTCGGACAGTCCCGAACCCTCCCTGTTCGGATTACCGGTTCGGGCAAACTGGGCCCAGTAATCCATCATCGCACTCGACAGGGCAACCCTTCCCGGCCGGTTCTTTCGGTCAAAGGCATAGTCACCGAGGGACGCGGCCTCCGTGCCGAAGACAAAGTCCAGTTCCATGGCGTGGCAGGACCCCATCAACAGTCCATAGGGACGGGGCATGACGCTCTTCTTCATGCCCCCCGCGCCCCACAGAAATTCATAGGTATAAACGCCAGGCTGGTCGGCGTGTGATCTCAGGATTCTCGCCAGGCCATCCACCGCCATGATCTTCCACCCTTCGGTCTGATATCGAGCGACCAGTTCATAGAGCTCCCCCCTGGCCGGATCTTTGAACAGCGAGCCATCCTTCAGCCAGGGGGCGAAGCTGGGATCAAACATGAGAAACAGCTTCATCTCTTCCTTGTTGGTCCCCAGGATTGTGGGCACCTTATTGTAGGTGCCCGCCTTCATGGCAGCGTAGAAATCAACCGGATGTACCGTCCCATCGGCGAACCAGCTGGGGAAGTGTATCATCCCCCGGGAGGGTCCCTCCGGATATGTCTCAAGGAATTCCTTCGCGCTCTTCGATCTCAGATATTGGGCGATCTTCTCATTAGACATGCCTTTCAGTTTTGCCGTGGCGACCTTTTCATCCGGGGCGGTCCCGTCCTTGACCAGGAACCTTTTGATGACGCTATTCACATGTTCCTCCCCCTGGGAGGGGGTCTTTTCACGGATAACGCCGCTCTCGGAGATGGCCCGGTGGAAGAGGCCTTGTGCCAGGGGGGACGCTATGAGCGTAATCACGTTCTGCCCGCCCGCCGATTCACCGGCAATGGTGACATTGGCGGGGTCGCCCCCGAAGGCCTTGATGTTGTCTTGCACCCACGACAGGGCCTTGATCAGATCCAGCGTGCCGAAATTTCCGGAATCGGTCCTCTCATCCCCCTTTTCCCCGGTGCGGAGCGCCGGATGGCTGAACCAGCCCATGGGGCCGAGCCGGTAATTGACCGACACGACGACCATGTCCGAACGGTTGGCCAGTATGCTCCCGTCCAGCCATGAGAGGAGGGGCCACTGGATGCTGTTTCCGCCCCCGTGTATCCAGAAATAAACGGGGAGCTTATCGTCTCTGGATTTGGGACGCCAGATGTTCAGATAGAGGCAGTCCTCACTCCCCAGGACAATCTGCGGGGTCGTGCGATTCGCATCATGATCGATATACTGGGGGCAGATCTCGCAGAAGGCCGACGTCTCGAGGGGCTCCGCCCTTTTTTCGGGATCCTGCGGTTCCTTCCAGCGGAGCTCGTCGACTGGAGCCTTCGCGTAGGGGATTCCCTTCCATGAGAGTGTGTTGGTGGCCTTGTCCGCCGTTCCGATCACGACCCCCTGAGCGGTGTGTCTCTCCAGGCTCATCGAATCCTGGGCTACGGCCCTCGCCCCTCCCGGAGAGCCGTTCACGTACCTCAGCATGAACCCGGCAACGATCACGGCAACAAGATGTATCCCACGGTACC
>JAUSPK010000002.1 GCA_030655735.1 Syntrophales bacterium
GATGCCGGAACCTCTGCCCGGTGCATAATGACGGTATGGATTGGCAAATGTTCTTAAAGTCTGCTATATAATATAGTTTATTTCATTGAATCGAGGTACCATTTTATGGCCGAGACGGCAAAACTGACGGTTGAAGGAAAGACGTACGAACTCCCGATCGTGACGGGTTCCGAGGGGGAAAAGGCGATCGATATATCAAAACTCCTGAAGGAAACGGGGTATATCACCCTTGATCAGGGGTATGCCAACACGGGGAGCTGTATCAGTGCGATTACCTATATGAACGGATCAAACGGTACCCTGAGATACCGTGGCATCCCCATCGAGCAACTGGCCCAGCATGCCACTTTCGTCGAGACCGCCTATCTTCTGATCAACGGAGATCTCCCTTCCTCCTGCGAGCTGACGAATTTCTCTGATCTGTTGAACACGCATTCTCTCGTCCATGAGGACATGCGCGCCTTCTTTGAGAAGTATCCCCGGGGCGCTCACCCGATGGGAATCCTTTCATCCATGGTGAACGCGTTGATGGCTTTTTACCCGGAGGTCCCCGAGAGGACGGAGGAAGAGGAGATCAATATAACCGTGGCCAGGCTCATTTCAAAACTCAGGACACTGGCCGCCATGTCGTACCAGATCTCCCGCGGCCATCGGGTGATCTATCCCTCTCACCAGTTGGGGTATTGCGCGAATTTCCTGAATATGATGTTCGACTCGCCCGTCCGTCCGTACGACATAGATCCTGACGTGGTGCGGGCCCTTGAGGTGACCCTGATTCTCCATGCCGACCACGAGCAGAACTGCTCCACCTCGGCGGTGCGGCATGTGGGGAGCGCCCGGGTCAACCTCTACGCCGCGATCTCAGCGGGCATCTGCGCCCTCTGGGGCCCTCTCCACGGAGGGGCAAATCAGGCGGTAATCGAGATGCTCCAGCAGATATATGACAGCGGCGGCGACCCCGCCCCCTTTATCGGCCGGGCCAGGGACAAGAATGACACCTTCCGATTAATGGGATTCGGGCATCGCGTCTACAGGACGTATGACCCGCGTGTCCCGATTCTCAAAGAGATGTGCGATAAACTCCTGACGAAGTTCGGCGCCAGCGATCCCCTCCTCGATATCGCCCTGAATCTGGAGGAGATTGCGACACATGATCCCTACTTCATCGACCATAACCTGTATCCCAATGTGGATTTCTATAGCGGCATCCTGCTGAGGGCCATAGGCATCCCGCTGAATATGTTCCCCGTTATGTTCGCGATTGGCCGTCTGCCGGGGTGGATCAGCCAGTGGCGGGAGAGCATCTACGATCCGGGATGGAAGCTGTGCCGTCCCCGACAAATCTATACGGGGCATAAAGAACGGAACTACATACCGGTCGCGGACCGGGGGTAATAAACCAGGGAGGGAATACAGATGCTTAATCATGAATTGATGCGCGGGGAGGGTATACTGATCCTCTCACCCGAGGGCCGTCTTGAATCGGCGGATTTCGAGAAACTGGGCAGAGAGGTAGACCCCTACATCGAAGAGAGGGGCACACTCAACGGCCTGATGATCTATGTAAAGTCATTTCCGGGGTGGGATAATTTCGCCGCCCTCCTGTCCCATATACAGTTCGTCAGGGGCCATCATCAGAAGATCAAAAAGGTGGCGGCCGTAACGGACAGCGGCTTTCTATCGATCCTGCCGCGGGTTGCCAGCCATTTTGTTCGTGCCGAGGTACGGCATTTTGACTATGCTGACAGAGATGCGGCGCTTGATTGGTTGAAGGCCGACAATAGCTAACATCCGCAAGGAACACTATCCAGGGAGGTGCACGAAGTGAAGGTGATTGCATTTAACGGCAGCGCTCGCGATGACGGAAACACCTCGATTCTTATCGGGTACGTGTTGGGCGAACTGCGTAAAGAGGGGATTGAGACCGAAACCTTCAGCCTGTCTGGTAAAAAGATCCACGGCTGCATGGCCTGCAGAAAATGCTTTGAAAACGCGGATAGGCGATGTTCGGTCAAAGGCGATATCCTGAACGAATGCATTGAAAAGATGCTCGAGGCTGACGGTATCATCCTGGGATCTCCTACCTATTTCACCGATGTGAGTACCGAGATGAAGGCCCTGATCGACCGGTCCGGGTTGGTGGCAAAGGCGAACGGTGATATGTTCAGACGCAAGGTGGGGGCCGCGGTTATTGCCGTCCGCAGAGCGGGGAGCATTCACGCCTTTAGCACCATCAACAACTTCTTCCTTATCGGGCAGATGATCATCCCGGGTTCCAACTACTGGAACATGGGGATCGGTCGCGACAAGGGGGATGTCGAAGGGGACGAGGAGGGGATCGCCACGATGAAAATCTTGGGCCGAAACATGGCCTGGCTGATAAAAAAGCTCAACGCGTAAGGGATAAAGCTTTCTCAAGGGAGGCGGGTATCTCCTCCCCCTGCGCTTTAGAGGAGATCGAGACGGTACTGCCGAAATTCTCTGCGAAGCGTCTCGACATCGCCACCCACATATTTCCCCAGTTCCATCCAGAAGTCCTTACTGTGGTTCTTCACGCGGGTGTGGACCAGTTCATGGAGAAGGACAAAGTCGATAAGCCGGTCGGGGAGCCTGACGAGTTTCTGGTTGAGGCTTATATTGTTCTCCGCCGAACAGCTTCCCCAGCGGCTCTTCTGATTCCGGATAGAGACCTTGTTGCAGGAAAAACCATATTCCCGGGCAAGATGGTCAAGGCGCTGCCGGAGGATGACCTCCGCATTCTTCCGTGAGACAGGCCCGCGGATTGTGGTGAGACTTTTATGGCGGAGGCGGAGAAGGCATGCCTTCTGGCGATGTGCTGCAACCCAGGTCGATTTTTCACAAAGGAACGCTTCCGCCTGACGGACCGTAGCGCGGGACGGAAGGGTTACGCGCACCTCGCCGGAAGCCGCTACAGAAATTGACATTCGCTTCGCGCGCCTGCTCATGCGCAGGCAAGCGGGACCGACTCCGGGAATGTGTATCGTGTTTGCTGTTTCCATTCAATCGCACAATAGTAACGGGGTGTTAGATGTGGCCACACGGCCCACGCTGATATATCATGTCCCCTCTCGTACTTTCAAGTGGCTTTTCCAAATCTGTGCATGATTTTTTATTGAATAAAGTGAAAAAAGAATACACACGGTTCCATACTGGAGAAAGGGCGCCGCTGCCCCTCCTTCACCTGAAATCCCTTGACAATTATCGTAGCGGGGTATTATCCTGACGGCACGTTTATTTATGATCGTGTCCGTTCCTTTGGTTGCCAACGAGAGGAAACCATGGATGAATTATAACAAGGCCCCGTTTCTCAGACAGAGACGGGGTCTTGTGCTTTTGGATAAAAAGGGGTTTTTTCAAAGAGCATATCGTATAGCCCTTGATAACAAGGGCCACCCGCATCGGCCCGGGAGGCAATGGCCAAGGAGGGTGTATGAGGGTATTATATCGTTATTTTCTGATACTGATTGCGTGCGCTTCCATCTTACTTGGAATACAGATACCCAACTTTGTTGATCAGTACGAGAAAAGGCTGGATGCTCATTTCGTAGAAGTAGAGAACAGCCTTCGGGGGTATCAGGAAATCGCCGATCGATATTACGCTGGATCGGTGACAGCACTGATAAAAAAGCACGAGGAAAGCGAAGATAGGGCGGACAGGGAGGAGGCCGGGCCCATCAGAAATATATACGAGCGATATCTGAGATTTAAGAATGAGAGACATTTCCTTGAAACAGGCCTGGCGGGCAAGGTCGCTTTCATTGTTGCGAGGGGAGACAGGGTATTGATCAACGAAACATATACAAACTATTCATTTACGATACCTCTCAACCAGTCGGCTGTGTTATCGGGGGCCTTGTCGGCGGCTTTCGTTTTGGTGGTGATGGAGCTGTTGCTGACGGCTCTCTCACTGCTGTTTCGCTCACCCAGGAGGCGCTTCACCCTCCCCTCCAGAGGGCGGCGATAGTGAGAGGTAACATCAAAGGGGACTCGAAGGAGGGTTTCGTTGTAAGGGCCCTGTAATGGTGATAAACCGAGTATCAACATTGAGTGATAAGGGGGGAGCGTGCCATGAAAAAGAACATGGGGACCGTTGACCGCAGTATCAGAGCAATACTGGCAATAGTCGTGTTAATCCTGTATTTGACCGGCAATATCAGCGGTATAGCCGCTATTGTGCTGGGCATAATCGCTATCATCTTTTTGATAACCAGTCTTATCGGTTTCTGTTCCCTGTACACCCTGTTCGGGATCAGTACCCTGAACGAAAAAGAGTAACGCGGGGCGCCATCACGTCGCCGTTACTCAAGGACTGGCGGTCTCTCATGGATGAGGCATGGAAGTCTTTCATGGCCCTGGGGAAAGACGACCTCACTGTAACGAAGAAAGAAACCGATTCCGTGCCGTGCCCGTTCGCTACACCGATTGACTGAACATGTCCTACAAGACCAAGATACTGTTTCTCTGTACGGGAAACTCCTGCCGAAGTCAGATGGCGGAGGGGTTTGTCCGTTCCCTGAGGGGAGATGCCCTGGACGCGGATTCGGCAGGATACGAGGCCCGCGGACTGGATCCCGATGCCGTTACTGTCATGCAAGAAATCGGCGTGGATATCTCGCGGCAGCGCAGCAAAACGCTGGAGGACCTCGGGAACACCCAATATGATTATGTCGTGACGGTCTGCAGTGAGGCCGACGAACGGTGCCCGGTATATCTCGGGAAGGCACGGGTGATCCACCATGGGTTCGATGATCCCCCGACGCTCGCCCGGCATGCCCGCACCGAGGAGGAACGGCTCGATCATTACCGGCGCGTGAGGGACGAGATCAGGGCATATGTCCTGACATTGCCCGGGTGATCGTGGGACAATAGTTGTAGATATTTTAACAAGGGGGTGCTGCTATGGGTATGATGCTAGAATTCAAGACGTTTGCAATGAAGGGCAATGTCGTGGATATGGCCGTGGGCATCATTATCGGGGTTGCTTTCGGGAAGATCATATCTTCATTCGTTGCGGATGTCATTATGCCGCCGATAGGGGTTTTGCTTGGCGGGGTCGATTTTTCGGATCTGGCAATCACTATCAAAACAGCCGTGGGGGGTGCCGCCGCGGTCACACTCAATTACGGCAAGTTTATTCAGACGGTTGTGGATTTCCTTATTATTGCATTTGTAATATTCATGGGCATTAAAGCCATGAATTCCTTGAAGAAGAAGGAAGAGGCGGCCCCGTCGTCGCCACCCCCGCCTCCAAAGGAGGAAGTCCTCCTTACGGAGATTAGGGATTTGCTGAAGCAGAAGTAAGGATGTGCTAGTAACGGGGCAATTGTATCACATAATAAGGGGAATAAATATGATTACGGTACTTGCGTCGATAAGCGTGAAGGCGGGGAAGCTTTCCGATTTTCTCGAGATTTTTAAGGCCAATGTCCCCCACGTGAGGAAGGAAAATGGGTGTGCCGAATACTTCCCGGCTGTGGATATCGATGCCGAACTGCCGGGACAGAGTTTCGATGAAAATGTTGTCACGGTCGTTGAGAGGTGGGAAAGCCCGGAGGCCCTCCGGGCTCAAGCGGGAGCTCCCCATATGCTGACCTACCGGGAAAAAGTCAAGGATATGGTAGAGGGTGTCTCTGTCAAGATCCTCAGGGAAGCCTGAGGAAGAGCATCACACCGATTGACGAAAGGAAGTCTATATGGAGCCATCGAAGGATGGATTATCTGTGTATCAGCGCCCGGTAGAGTTGCTGCAGTGCCTGATCCGATTCGACACCACCAACCCGCCCGGCAACGAGGCGCAGTGTATCTTTTTTATTAAGGGGCTTTTGGACGACGCGGGGGTTGAGTCTACCATTTTTGCTCGTACCCCGGAGCGCCCGAACCTGGTGGCCCGCCTTCACGGCCAAGGGAATGCACCCCCCATTCTGTTCTATGGGCACGTGGATGTCGTGACAACCGAGAATCAGAAGTGGCAGCATCCCCCTTTCGAGGGTATCATCGCGGACGGCTTCATGTGGGGCCGCGGGACGCTCGATATGAAGGGGGGGGTGGCGATGATGCTGTCTGCCTTTCTGCGAGCAAAGGCTGAAAACCTGGCGCTCCCCGGAGATGTTATTCTCACTGTCGTGAGTGATGAAGAGACGTCGGGCGACTTCGGCGCCCGGTTTCTCGTGGAGAATCACGCGGACCTGTTTGAGGGTGTCCGATATGCGATCGGCGAGTGTGGCGGATTCTCGTTTCAGGTCGGCAACCGGCGATTCTATCCGATCATGGTTGCCGAGAAGCAGCGCTGCTCGGTGAGGGCGACTGTACACGGTCCGGGGGGACATGGCTCGATGCCTGTGCGCGGGGGTGCCATGGCGCGGCTGTCACAGGTGCTTTGGCAACTGGACAAACAACGCCTGCCGGTCCATGTGACGCCGACCGCCCGGATTATGATCGATACGATGGCTTCAACACTCGGAGGAATGACGGGCACGATCCTCGGACGGTTGAAGAATCCCGCACTGACGAATACACTCCTGAATCTCCTCGGCGAACGCGGCCGCACCTTTGATCCGATGCTGCACAATACGGTAAGCCCGACCATTCTGCATGGGAGCAACTCGATCAATGTGATACCCGGTGAGGTGTCTGTCGACCTGGATGGACGGGTGCTCCCCGGTTTTGGCCCCGATGATCTGATTGCGGAGATCCGCCGGATCGTCGGTGGTGATGTGGGGCTTGAAATTATAAGGCATGATCCGGGACCCGCTGAACCGGACATGGGCCTGTTTGATACACTCGCCGGTATTCTGGGGGAGGTCGATCCGGAGGGTGTCCCTGTCCCCCTCTTGTTGTCGGCTACTACGGATGGGCGCCATTTTTCCCGGCTGGGGATACAGACATATGGATTTCTGCCCATGCGACTGCCCGAAGACTTCAACTTTACGGAAACGATCCATACGGTGGATGAACGCATACCGGTCGAGGCGCTCGATTTCGGGACAGACGCGATATATACACTCCTCCAGCGGTTTGGAGGATAGAGGAGGGCTTTGTATTGTTTGACCGTTATCGGTTACGTCGGATACCGTAAAAAGGAGGCAGGATGGGCACAACGATCTTTTACTGGACCGGAACGGGGAATTCACTGTGGGTGGCGCGCACCATTGCCGATGAACTGGGAGACACACGGCTGCTTCCGATCTCAGGGTATGATGAGAGGGAAGGGGTCAACTCGAAAACCATAGGCGTGATTTTCCCGGTGCACATCTGGGGCGTCCCGCCCCCGGTTATTCGATTTGTCGAGTCACTGCGAGGATCGTGTCCCGAGTATGTCTTCGCATGCGCGGTACATGCTGGCCAGGTCTCGAATACGCTGGTCCAACTGAAACGGGTTATGGCCGGAAACGGTCTGCTCCTCTCGGCGGGATTTGAGATACGGATGCCGTCGAATTATATACCGTGGGGAGGTCCTGGACCGCAGGAGAAACAGCGCGAACTCTTTGCTCTCGCGCGGAAAAAGATCTCCCGCATCTCTGCCGGGATAAAAGAGAAGGTGCC
>JAUSPK010000004.1 GCA_030655735.1 Syntrophales bacterium
AACCAGATTGTCAAGGTTCAAAAAATACTTGACTTTCAACACGGTATCTCTGTGGTGAAAAGGTTTGTTTTGGTCCTGGCCTTTGATTTTTCGAGTTCCGAGTTTAGGGTACGGGTTTCTGTCCATGCCGTTCACCGTTTACCGTTCACGCCTTTAAGGTTTTGTCGACTTACGACTTACGAGTCACTGTTTACTGGATCCATCGTGATGTTGCGGCAGCGTGTTTCCGGCATCAGGAAGGTGCAGACAAGGCCCAGGGCCGAACACGCCAGGCAGAACACGACCGCGGCGCGGTATTGGGCAAGGGCGGGCTGGGTCTGCATGGCTTCGATGATGTTACCCATGGTAGTGGTGATGAAGGCTGTCCAGAGGAACGAGCCCATGTTGATGACCGACATGGCCACTCCGGTGAAGCGAGGAGACTGTGTCTCCTTGGCCACCGCCCAGCTCAGTATGTAGGCCGTGGCAGAAAAACCTATGACAAAAAAGAGCGGTTTCAGGGCCATTAAAGGCGGTTTGCCTCCGCCCCAGGTGACCAGCACGGCCCATGCCAGCGTGGAGAGGGCCGTCAGTCCAACCAGCGGAGGCCGCCGCCTTCCCAGACGATCGGAGATCCAGCCGGTGAAAAAGCCGCCGGCCATGACCCCGTAAACGACCCAGACCACATGCATGGATGCCGACGTTCCATCCATGCCGTACACCTCCCGCAGGAACGACACGCCCCATGCCCCCGAGAACGCCAGGTAGATACCGGAAAGGCAGCCGAGAAATATGAAATTGGGCCAGGTGCGCCAGCACTTGAGGACAGTGATCAATCCTGCGACAAGCTCTTTAAGGTCGACCCCGCTGATTGTTCCCGAGGTCTGTGTTTCGTTGATGGGAGGCAATCCCATATCCGAAGGAGCATTGCGTATCAAAAGGTAGCAGAGCACGCCGAGCGCAAGAGAGAAGGCCCCTATCCCCGCGAATGTAGTCCGCCAGGAAAAGGCGGCAACCGCCATGGCGAGAGGTGCCTGGGCCATGACCCCACCCAGGTTGCCGATGAAATTGGTGCACCCGGACATTGTGGCGAACTCTCTCTCCCGGAACCAGCGGGACTGTATCTTGAGAATGCAGATAAAGACGGTGGAGACTCCGATGCCCACGAGGAAACGCCCGAACATGAGAACACCCTGCCCGTGGGCCGTGGCGAAAACAAGCGATCCTGCACCGGCAAGCAGCATCCCGGCCGAGACGGTTTTCCTCGCTCCCAGGGAGTCGGCCAGAAGGCCGACGGGGATCTGCATCAGCATGTAGGCATAAAAATACATCGATGCCAGAAGTCCGAACGATGAAGCGCCGAGTCCGAAAGCCGATTCAAGATCGGGGCGGACGACTCCGGCCGCCAGCCGGTGAAAAAATACCACCATGTACGAAAGTACCATGATGCCCCAGATGACCCACCGGTAGGTTAGACCGAAGGTTTGTTTCTGCTGCCGCATCTTCTTTACCGCCCCCTTTGAATATAAAAAATATTGTCATATTGACAATTTATTGTAAAGGGATATTCTGATTAAAAATGACACGAATGGAGGAAATACGGCTTGCATCCTCTTATCCGCTGTTTGAAGCCCATAGTCAGGGGACTTGCCCTGGCTCTGGGCCCCGACTACGAAGTTGTCCTGCACGATGTGACCGACACGAGCCGCTCTATTGTAGCCATTGAGAACGGGCACGTCACAGGGCGTTCCATCGGAGATCCCCTGACGGATTTCGGTCTCTTCAGCCTGAAAAAGATCGAGGAAAACAGCACCGATTTCTCCTCCAATTTCCTCGCCCGTTCCGAGGACGGCAGAAGGATCCGCTCCAACACCCTGTTCCTTCGGGACGAAGACGGAAGCGTAATCGGATATCTATGCATAAATTACGACATGACCAAAGCCGAAATGATGAAAAGCATGATCGATCATCTGACGTCGATCGGATCATCACTTTACTCGGAACATTTTATCGAAGGCGGTCCCTCGCGAAGCGAGGATATTCTGGAGAGAAACCTGAAAATGATAAGAAGATCGGTGAGCAAACCTCTACGTCTTTCCAGTCGTCCGGAAAAAATTCAGGCCGTCAGGAAACTGGAGGAAGAGGGATTTTTTCTTCTCAAGGGCTCTGTTGAGGCTTTTGCCCAGGAATCGGGCAACTCGGTATATACGGTCTATGGCTATTTGCGTTCAGTGCGCGGTGAGGTTTCGGAAAATGAAGAGCCCCTGGAGTAAACATTTTTAATTCTTTATAAAGGTGGGAAAGCAAATGTCAGAAAGACGAAGAGTGCTTCTGGGCAACGAGGCGATTGCCCTCGGTATTGTAGAGGCTGGCTGCGATGTGGCCACGGCCTACCCCGGGACGCCGTCCTCGGAAATACTTCCCTCGGTGGCCCGTTGGGCGGATGAACTGAAAACTTCGACAGTGGTTGAATGGGGTGCCAACGAGAAGGTGGCCCTGGAAACGGCTCTGGGTGCCACCTACGCCGGGAAACGTGCCTGTGCCGTAATGAAACAGGTGGGGCTCAATGTCGCTGCCGATCCTTTCATGAGCGCGGCCCATTTCGAGCTGGAGGGAGGCCTTGTGGTGGTGGTTTCCGACGACCCGGGCTGCCATGCCTCTCAGGATGATCAGGACAGCCGTTACTTTGCCCTGTTCGCCAAAATACCGTGCTTCGACCCCGCATCCGCCGCGGAGGCGCGGGAGATGACCATTGAGGCCTTCGATCTTTCCGAGCGCCACAAGGTGATGATCATGCTTCGCCCGGCTGTGCGCATCGACCACTGCAGGCAGGACATTGAGATACGCGGTGTTGCTCATCATTCCGCCGCCGCCCATTTCAAGACTGCTCCCGCCGGTCACAAGGTGGTCATGCCCGGCAACCTCAGACCCTTCGTCATCAGGCACAATGAGCGATTCGAGACTGTCCGGGGAGA
>JAUSPK010000006.1 GCA_030655735.1 Syntrophales bacterium
GCCCTGTTCGATGAGCTTGATTTTCCCGACTATACAACTAGCGGAAATCCGAGTCTGGATGAGTTCATATGGGAGCTTTTAGCAGAACCTCATAACCTCAAGAATCTAATGGTTAAGCTAATCGAACAATTTGGGATTGCATATTCCGAATCTGAGCTAAAAGGTCATTGCCGGAAATTGGAAGAGGCTAAGATTATTGTTGAGCGAAACCCTTCTACAACTCCAACGGGACGTAAAGCAATATCTTATGATTATAAAAAATACAATATCATTTTAAAAAGAGCTTAGTATGTCGATAAAATCTTCAATAGAGTGGACTGAATCAACTTGGAACCCTGTTACCGGTTGCACAAAAATAAGCACGGGATGTGCTCATTGTTATGCAGAGCGCATGGCTCGCCGGTTACAGGCCATGGGGCATCCCAACTACAAAATGGGTTTCTCAGTTGCTTGCCACCCCCACGTGTTGGATGCTCCACTTGGGTGGAAAAAACCTCAGATGGTATTCGTAAATTCTATGGGGGACCTATTTCACAAACACGTACCGGCACAGTTCATTGATGACACGTTCTCGATAATGAATAAAGCGCGATGGCATTGTTTCCAAGTCTTAACAAAACGATCAGGACGTCTTGCTCACATATCCCGAAGACTTAAATTCAGCTCCAACATTTGGATGGGTGTAACTGTTGAAGAAGCACAGTATAGTCATCGAATCAAAGATCTTATATCGACCGCTGCTACTGTAAAATTTCTTTCTCTGGAACCTTTATTGGGTCCAATGCCCGAATTGCCCTTGGAAGGAATTGACTGGGTAATTGTTGGTGGTGAATCAGGTCCCGGCGCTCGCAAAATGGAGAGCGAATGGGTTACCGAAATCAGAGATCAATGTCTTAACTTAGGTGTGCCGTTTTTTTTCAAGCAGTGGGGAGGCGTGAATAAAAAGAAGTTTGGAAGGATGCTCGACAAAAGAACATGGGACCAAATGCCAGGTTCTACTGAAAATGAAAATTTTGCTGAGCTAGCATATGAAGCGGAAGTAATAAAGATTGCCGCCCATGCATGATCGTTAATGATTACGGAAAGAAATCTGCTACTTTTTTTCACTCTTGATTTCATCGACTACAGGAAGAAACCCCTTAATTTTAGAAGATACGTATTATTAGAGTATCATCCCCGTATAACTAGATGAATGGAGTGTCAGTTCAGGGGCATTTGACCCTGAATGATTTCAATATATCAAACCGCATATGCGGGGTTCAAGTCCCCTCGCTCCTCACCCAACATATATCCCACCTGTTTGCAGAGGTTACACCTCTTCGCTGCTTCTGTGATCGGCAGTTTCTATCTGCCCCGCCGGAATTGACTTTCCGGCGTTTCTGAACCTTAGATCCTCAATCGCCAGATAGAAGCAAGGCACCAGCAGCAGGGTGATCAGGGTTGCGAAGAGAATCCCGAAGCCGAGTGAAATAGCCATGGGAACCATGAAGCGGGCCTGCCGCGAGGTCTCGAGCATGATGGGGCTCAGCCCGCCGAATGTCGTCAGCGATGTCAGAAGGATCGGGCGGAAACGGGTGATTGCTGCCGTATGAATCGCATCGTGCAGGCTCTTACCCTGCGCCCGCTGACGGTTGGCGGCATCGATCAACACCAGCGAATCGTTGACCACCACCCCCGAGAGGGCCACGATCCCGAACAGGCTCATTATGCTGAGGCTGTAGCCCAGGAGGAGGTGGCCGAAGATCGCCCCCACGATCCCGAAGGGGATGCTCACCATGATAATCATCGGCTGGATATAACTTCTAAAAGGTATGGCAAGGAGGGCGTAGACGGCCAGCATGGCCAACATCAGCCCCGTAAAGAGACTCTTCATGCTGTCCGAAAGATCCGCCTGGCGTCCCTCAAACCCGTAATTCAGCCCCGCATACTTCCGCTTCAGCTCCGGCAGCGTCTCCTCCTCGAGCGCACTGATGATATGGCTCGCCTCGCTGGGGGGGGTGATATCCGCCGTTACCGTGATGACCCGCCGCCCGTCCCTGCGGTCTATCTCCGTATAGGCCCGTCCCCGTTTCATGGTGACCGCCTCCCGCAGGGGGACTTCCCGGCCGGTCGGTGTCCGGAGCATCAGTTCCTCAAGGTTGTATTCCGACGCGCGCTCATTCTTGGGGAGGCGCACCATGACGGTTACCTCGTTGCGGCCCCGTTGCTGGCGCAGTACCTCGCTTCCGTAAAAAGAGTTGCGTACCTGGCTCGCCACGTCCCGGGCGGTCAGGCCGAGGGCCCTCCCTTCCAGACGAACCGTAAAGTCGATCTGCTGTTTGCCCGGCGCGAAGCCGTCATCGATATCCTTGACCTTGGGGAAATAGCTGAAGGCTTCGGCCAGTTCGGCTCCGGCGGCCTCCAGGACCGAAAGATCCCGGTGGCTCAGCTCAATGGACATGGCGGCCCGTGATCCGGGACCACCGGCATCAGACTTGAATACGAGGGTTTCCAGACCGGCAATCGCGCCCACCTCCCGGCGCCAGGCCTTCACAAAATCGCCCGTCTGCAGGGGGCGCTCATCGGCCGGGGTAAGATAGACGCGCACCCGGCAGGTATGACTCCCCGCCGTTCCGTTGACCGTAGCCCCGATCTCAGAAAAGATACCCTTGACCAGCTTCTCCCCGCCGTTTCCGTCGGTGATCTTCCGCGCCGCCTGTATCAGGGATGTCTGTACCGCCTCGGTCTTCTCCACCGCCGATCCGTAGGGGAGGGCGACCTCAGCCTGGGCGTAGTCCGACTCGATCCGTTCCATCAGGGTGATTCCGATCCGTCCGCTCTTCACGTAGACCAGGGTAATGATCAGGATCGCCAGCCCGACGGCGATTGTCAGGTAGCGCCAGACAAGGACCCGGTCCAGAAAAGGTCCGTACCGTTCCCTGACAAGCCGGCTGAACCGGTTGCTGAATTGCTGCTGTCTCTTATGCAGCCATGCCATAACGGCCCGGTCGGGCTTATCGCTCCGGTGCCCCAGGTGGGCTGGAAGGATGAAGAGGCTCTCCACCAGGGAAATGGAAAAGACGATAATCACGACGATCGGGATCGCCTTGAAGATCTTTCCGGAAATCCCCGGTACAAAGAGGAGGGGCATGAAGGTCACGATATTGGTGAGTACGCTGAACGTGACGGGCATGGCCACCTCGCGCACCCCTTCAATCGCCGCCTTCCCGAAGGGATATCCCTTTTCTCGATAGGAATAGATATTCTCGCCCACCACGATGGCGTCGTCCACGACGATCCCCAGTGCCACGATAAAGGCGAACATCGACATCATGTTGATGCTGACCCCGAAATGCGGCAGGAAGAGGATCGAGCCGAGAAAGGATATGGGGATCCCCATGGTCACCCAGAAGGCCAGGCGTGCCTCGAGAAAAAGTCCGAGCAGTAGCAGTACCAGGGCGAGACCCATGTAGCCGTTGTTCAGAAGCATGTTCAGGCGCTGGCGATACACCTCTGACCGGTCGCTCTGAATGTCGATGCTGATCCCCGCCGGCAGGGTCTGGCGCCATTTCTCCAGGTATGTCATGACGGCATCCGCCACCGACAGGGGGGTCTGATCGCCTACGCGATAGACGTCGATCATCATGGCGCGTTTGCCGTTGTACGTGGCGTAGGTATCCGTATCCTCGAATCCATCGATCACCGTGGCGATATCTTCGAGCAGCACCTGGGTGCCGTCGCTGGAGGAGATAATGGGGATGCGGGCGAACTGTTTTCCGTAATCACGGCGCTCCTTCATGCGTACCAGGATCTCGCCGCCGGCGGTCTTGATGCCGCCCCCGGGGAGTTCAACGGCCGCCTGCCGTACCTTCGTCGCGACATCATTGAGGGTCAGGTTATAGGCCCGCAGCTTATCCTGGGGCACCTCGATGCTGATCTCCAGATCACGGACGCCTGACAGTTCAACCTGGGTGATCTCAGGGTCCTGGAGGAGCGTGTCCCTGAGTTCTTCAACCTTTTCCCGGAGGACCCGCTCTTCCTGATCTCCGTAAAGGACCAGCGAGATGACCTGATGTTGATGAGAGGCGATCTCCACCCGCGGGTCTTCGGCCTCCTCGGGGAAGGAGGTGATACGGTCCACCTGGCTCTGGATGTCCCGCGCCAGTTTCTGGATGTCATAGCCCTCGATCATCTCGACCTGTACGAAGCCTGAGCCCTCCCGCGCGCTGGAGGTAATCTCATTGATGCCCTCCAGGCCCGAAACGGCCTCCTCCGTCACGAGAATGATCCCCTGCTCAACCTCTTCCGGACTCGCCCCGGGGTAGGAAACGGTGATGTTCACATAGTCCAGGTCAAAATCGGGGAACACCTCCTGCTTGATCTGCAGGGTCCATATGAGACCGCCCACGAGTAAGACGACCATCAGCAGGTTGGCGGCAACGGAATTGCCCGCCATCCAGGCGAGGGGACCTCGTTTTTCGTTTCTTTTATCCGTCATCGTCCGTATCGATTCCTTTTGCAATTACTGCTGTTTTTCAGGTTTCGGTGTCTTTACCGCGGTTGTGTCCGCTGGTTTGCTCTCCATGACCTTCATTCCCTGTATCGGGGTTGAAAGATCGGTCACGATAATCCGTTCGCCGTCGGCCATACTGTTTTTGAGCAACACGGTAGACTCTCCCCGCCAGACGATATCAACGGCCCGTATATCGAGGGTGTCATCACCGCCTTTGATCCAGATATTTCCGCCGTCCCGCAGGGCCGAGCGGGGGAGGGCGACGACCCCGTCCAGTTCGGGACCCTCGATCTCGACGCGGACATATTCACCGATCAGAAGGGGCGGCCTGGTGCTTTTCGGAGCCTTCAGGTCGAGCGGATCGCCTACCGCAATCAGGACGCGGGCCATACGGCCCTCCTCCTCAAGGTCTGCCAATAGCTTGACCACGGTGCCCCTCCGCTCATACCCGGTCCCGTTCCCGTAAAGGATACGTACCTTCGATCCCTGATCATCCCTGTCGCGGGGAATGGAGATCCATTTGAGACGATCGACCGGCACGGATGCCCGCACCCGGTATTCATCCGTTCCCACCAGTTCCGCGAGCTGGTCCTGGGAAGAGACGTGGGACCCCAGATCCACCTTCTTTGTGCGCACTATACAGTTAAAGGGGGCGCGAACAGTGGTGCGGGCGAGGTCCAGCTCGGCCCGCTTCATCGCGGCTCGGGCCGCCTCGACATCCGCCTGCGCCTTTTCAAGATGGGGTTTGCGCAGGGCCAGTTCCGAATCGGAGGCCTTCACAACCTCGCCGCCGCCCAGCAGTTCCCATTCCCGTTTGGCTACATCCTGACGTCCCATCTCCAGCTTCAAGGCGTACTCGGCACTTACAACCTGACTCTGCTGCTGGGCCACGGCCAGACGGTAGTCCTGATCATCTATCTTCAGGAGCGCCTCGCCCGCTTTCAGATGTCCCCCTTCCGTGAATCGGGGATTGATCTTCACGATATCTCCGGCCGCCTGTGATTTGAGTGTGATTTCTCGGGACGGGATGATGCTCCCCATTGCTGGGACTGTTACCCGCTGTGATGTGTGCCGGGCCGGGAGCGTCTCCACCAGGGGCGCCTCCCGCAGGGGAGGGGTCTTGCGCGCCTTGGGGGCGGTGCTGCCGATGTAGAACGCAACAGCAAGCGCGACAAAGAGGATCAGAAGCGGCAGTCCAATCTTCACCCTCTTTCGGCTCATACCGAATGCCGTCCGCTCCGTCAGTGATTCGTTCGTTCTTTCCTGTCTTTCCATGGCAGTTTCATCCTTTATTATTGACAAATCCGTAAAAAGTCCAAAATCTCCTCCCCCTTGATGGGGGTGGGTTTGGGTGGGGGTGAAAAGTGGGTGTATTTTAGAGAGTAGTTGCCCCCTCCCCTTGCCCCCTCCTGCCTCCCCCACTTGCTGGGGGAGGGTAATAGGAGGAAAGTTATTATAGCCCTCCCGCCAGGGGAGGGGAAATTTTACTCTTTACGAATGCATTATTATTGCTGGAAGTTTTCGTTGGTTCTGCCGCTTTTATGCCGCTGCCGGGGGTCAGTTTGTCCGTCCACGTTCCGCCCAGTGACCGGTAGAGCCCCACTCGGGCGATCAGCAGTTCGGCCTGTCGTTTGATCAGATCCACGTCAAGGGCCTGGACCTTGAGGACCTGCGTCAGGACGGGCAGGTAATCGTCGATCCCATTGAGATACCGCTCCCGGGCCTCATCGAGGGCTCGGCCGGCCGCCGTAATCTCCGCCTTGAGGGCCTCGATATGCAGACGCTTCTTCTCCTCGCTGACCAGCGCATCCTCAACCTCTTTGACCGCCGTATAGACCGTCCGCCGGTAGGCGGACAGGTTTTCATCGGCAACCGCCCGCAGGCGGTCCACCTCCGCGGCCCGGCGTCCTCCGTCAAAGATGGGGGCCGTCAGATTCGCCGCGAGATTGACCAGCCAGGTATGGAAGAGCAGATCGATATTGGGCGCCTGGTACGCCGCCGAGGCGGTCAGGCTGATGGAGGGGAGACGGTTTGCCCGTGCCGCCGCGACCTGCCAGTCCGCCGAACGCAGCTTCAGCCCCGCCGCGCGCACATCCGGCCTGGCGGCCAGAAGATCCGCGGGGAGACCCGTCTTCGGGATTTCGGAAGATTCGGGAAGCGCGCTTCTGCCGATCGCGAGCGGCGCCCGGGGCGGCTTCCCGAGCAGCAGGGCCAGCGTGTGCATCAGGAGCTGCTCCTGTTCCTCGACGAGGGGCACCTGCGCCTTCACCTGCTCGACGACCTGTCGCTGCTGGTAGACATCGAGCGCCGATACCATCGATTTGCGGTAACGAAGTTCTATCAGTTCAAGGTAGATTGTATTGATACCCAGTTGCTCGTTCAGGATCTGTTTCTGTCTTCTCTGTGAGATGATATTGATCCAGTTCTCGGTTACCTCGGCGGCGAGAGTCATGGCGGCCGCGTTGAGCTCTTCGCGGGTCGCGGTCGCGTCCAGGATCTTTGCCTCCTGCTCGGAGCGAATCCGGCCCCACAGATCCAGTTCGTAGCTGCTGGTCAGTCCCAGGGAATAGGTCTCGGTAGATGTGGTTGTCCGGCTGCCGGAGGTGTTCTCCGATCGCTGGCGCTTGTAGGAAGGACCGGCGGTTGCCGACAGGCCGGGATAGAGCGCGGCTCCCGACTGGATTGCCAGGGCCTTTGCCTGATTGAGGCGGGCCCAAGCCTCTTTGAGCGTAAAGCTGCCGGACAGGGCCTCCTCGATCAGGGCATTCAACTCCCCGTCGTTGAACTCCTGCCACCACCGCTCCTGCCGTTCGGGTCCTGACGGGTAGAGGGAAAAGGTCCCGGGCACTTCGCCTGCCGGTGATGTTCTGACGGGTGGCCGGAAAGGATTGCATGAGGACAGAAAAGAAACCGCGACCACGATCAACAGAAATGTTTTCAGACCCCGATGTTTCATCCCCCGTCCTTATGCCCGCATTCTTCAAGCTGTGTTCTAGTATAGTCGCTTCAATTCCACAAGTAGTTACAAAAAAGTTTTCCGGCCCGGAAATGGGGGAAGGAACACTATATAATCTCTGATAATTATTGCAAGACATCTTTTTCTTTGTAACCTTTTTGAGACGGCGTGCGACTAACAGAGCAAAGGAAAAATTTTTACAGACGCACCAAAAACAAGATGGAGGAAGACAATGAAGTCAACAAGAAAAAGCATAGTGGTAATGGCAGTTGTTCTGGCAGTTGTTTTTGCCGTTTCTTCGATGGCACTGGCCAGGGGGTACGGGAGAGGTGGCGGAGGATACTGCGCCGGACCGGGATTTGCGGGACCGGGGTCGGGCGGACCGGGCCTGGGAGCGATCATGGGCCTGAATCTTTCAGATTCTCAAAGGGACCAGGCCCTCAAGATCATGGAAACTTATCAGATTGACATGATAAAGGGCAGGGGAGAGCTCATAAAGGGGCGTGAAAACCTCAGCAAGGCTCTGCAGAGCGATACATTCAACGAGCAGGATGTTCGCGTGGCCCATAAGAAGCTGTCTTCGCTACGGGAAGACCAGCTCGTCGCTCGGGCAAAGATGATGACCGAGATGAAGGCGATCCTTACCCCCGAGCAGGTAAAACTGCTGGATGAGCGCACGGCGGAACGGTCCGATGAGCTGGAGTCACCGCGGGGTTACGCCAGGCCGATTGCAGGCCGAGGGCCTAGTGACTGCCCCCGGTGGTAACAGGATTGTCCCGATGAAAGCGGGAACGGATGGGCGGTTTTTCCCCTCCTTAGCCCCCTCCGCTTCCCGCTTTCCAGGAATACCGGAAGACAGACGGCCCTGGGGTTTGTGCCGGTTATTATGCATTGCAAGTTGAACCCCTTTTCGTTTATTATGACAGCCAGCTGAATAAACCAGATCGCGTGGATCGATGCATAATACTCCCAACAAGCCCAGTGATCGCGAGATCATCGAACGGATTATTGACGGAGACGCAGATGCCTTTGCGCAGATACTGACACGATATAAGGACTACGTGATGGGAATTGTCAGCAGGCACGTACCCTACGACCAGGCGGAGGAGACCGCGCACGATGCCTTTATACGGGCGTATCAGTCGCTGGCGACCTTCAGGGGAAAAGACAACTTCCGACCCTGGCTCGCTTCCATCGCGGTACGAACCTGCTATGACTTCTGGAGAGGGCGCTACCGGTCGAAAGAGGTTCCCATGAGTTCCCTGACACAGCAACACCAGGAGTGGCTGGAAAACGTCATGTCGGACACATCGGACCAGGCATTCGCCGAGCACGGATCACGCAAAGAGGCGCGTGAGGTGCTTGACTGGGCGCTGGCGAAACTGTCCGCCGAAGACCGAATGGTCCTGGAACTGGTATATCTTGAAGGACTGACGATACGGGAGGCCGCTGAACTGCTCGGCTGGACCACGGCCAATGTCAAGGTCCGGTCGCTGCGGTCACGGAGAAAACTTCAGAAGCTCCTTTCGGGACCGATTGGAGAAGGAATGATACAATGAAAGAAAACAACACAAAGATCAGGGAGGCACTCAGCGCGGCGTACCGGGAAAGGGAGACGGTTCATACCGCCGACCTGTGGGAGACGCGCGTGATGGGCCATGTTCGAAGCCTTGGCGCCCCCGCGGCCCCGGCAAACTTCCTCGCGCTC
>JAUSPK010000009.1 GCA_030655735.1 Syntrophales bacterium
TTTACGGGTTTATCAAACATGAGGAGGGGGAAAGGGTATGAAGGAGATCGAAGAATTATTTTTGCCGGACGATGTACACTACGCGGAGACGCACGAATGGGCCAGGGATGAGGATGATGCCGTTGTTGTGGGGGTCAACGACTACGCACAGGACCAGCTGGGCGATATCGTCTTTGTGGAACTCCCCGAAATAGGCGATACCTTCGAGAAGGGAGAAGAATTCGGCACACTAGAATCGGTAAAGGCCGTCTCGGAGATAAACATGCCGGTCACGGGGAAGATTACGGCGATAAACGAGGCCCTTTTAGATGAGCCGGAGCTTATAAACCAGGAGCCTTACAACAGCGGGTGGATGGTTGAGATAGAACCGGACGATCCGGACGAGATAAACACCCTTATGACCAGTAGCGAGTATATGGAGATGCTGAAAGGAGCGGAATAGATGCGCTACCTTCCCCACACCGAAGAAGATATCGCCTCTATGCTGCGCACGGTGGGCGTAGAGGATATGGACGACCTGTTTTCACCGGTCCCCCCGGATTGCAGGATGGAGAAAGCCCTGGACCTGCCGGATGCGCTGACGGAGTGGGAGCTCGGCACCCTCATGGACGGCCTTGCGAAAACGATGGCGATCTCTCCCAAGTACAGAATATTCATGGGTGCAGGAAGCTACGATCACTATATTCCCGAATCGGTGTCATATCTTCTCGGCAGATCCGAGTTCTCGACGGCCTACACCCCCTACCAGCCGGAGATCAGTCAGGGAACCCTCCAGGCGATATACGAATACCAGACCCTTACAGCCCGGCTGCTCGGCATGGAGGTGGCGAATGCCTCGATGTATGACGGCGCATCCGCTCTGGCCGAGGGTCTCCTGATGACTATCAGCATTACGAAGCGAAAACGGGTCGCCCTGTCGCGTCTAATCCATCCCCACTACCGTGAGGTAGTACGAACATACCTGGGACCAAAAGGGTATAAAATCGTGGAGCTGCCCTACCTGGAGAACGGCCGGACCGATATCTCGGGCCTTGCCGGCATGGATGACCTCGCAGCCGTCGCCATCCAGTCTCCCAACTTTTTTGGGTGCATCGAAGACCTTACAGCAGCAGTCGAAGCCATACGGGAGACAGGAGCCCTCTTCATCAGTTCCTTCACGGAGCCTCTGGCCTACGGCCTGTTCAAAAACCCTGGCTGTCAGGGGGCCGATATCGTCTGTGGAGAGGGACAAAGCTTCGGTATTCCGAGGTCTTTCGGAGGGCCCGGACTGGGGATGTTCGCCTGCCGAATGAAACATGTACGGAGCATGCCGGGGCGTCTTGTGGGAAAAACCACCGACAGGGACGGCAGACCCGGGTTTGTCCTGACGCTCGCCACGCGGGAACAGCACATACGCCGTGAGAAGGCAAATTCCAATATCTGCACGAACAACAGCCTGTGCGCGCTGGCATCCGCCATGTACCTGGCATCCGTCGGAGGCACGGGTATTCGGGACTTGGCCTGCCTCAACTATGACAAGACCGAATATCTCAAACGGGGACTGATAGAGGCAGGCTGCATGATCACCCTTGACAGCCCCACCTTCAACGAATTCGTGGTCGAATTCCCAAAAGGATTCAAAGATACCTATAAAAAACTGCTCAAAAAGGGCATCGTGGCAGGGGTTCCGCTTGCCACCTGGTATCCGGAGCTTGCCAATCACGCCCTCCTGTGTGTGACGGAGACGATGGGCAGGGAAGATATGGACGCCCTGATACAGGAGGTGGGGTCATGAAAGAGTCACAAGGGGCCTCCGGCCTGATACTCAACGAGTCGCTTCTGTGGGAAAAGGGGAAAAAGGGAAGGAGCGGATTCTCCATGCCCCGCAGGGACGTTGTCCCCTCCCCCGTCGACGAAGGCCTCACGGGTGACGGCCCCGACCTCCCCGATCTCTCCGAAGTAGATGTCGTACGGCACTACACACGCCTCTCCCAGTGGAACTTCGGTGTCGACACGGGGATGTATCCCCTAGGTTCGTGCACAATGAAATATAACCCCAAGATTAACGAGAAACAGGCCGCACTTCCCGGATTCGCCGGAGCGCATCCCCTCCTCCCGGCCGAACTGTCACAGGGCACCCTTGAGCTTCTGTACCGGCTTGAACAATACCTGGCCGAGATAACGGGAATGGACGCCGTCACACTGCAGCCCGCTGCGGGGGCACAGGGAGAACTGACGGGGATGCTTCTCATACACGCCTATCACGCGAGCAGGGGCTCGCACCGTTCAAAGATCATCGTGCCGGACACCGCGCACGGCACCAACCCCGCGAGCGCCTCCCTCTGCGGTTTTTCTTCCGTTGCGGTGCAATCGGACGAAAAAGGGATCATATCGCCCGGAGCCGTTGCCGCGCTCATGGACGAGGACACGGCGGGAATCATGATAACCAACCCGAATACACTGGGACTTTTTGAAGAGAACATCCAAGAGATAGCCCGAATTGTCCATGCAAAGGGAGGACTGGTCTACGGTGACGGGGCGAATATGAACGCCATCATGGGGATCGTGCAGATGGGAAAGATCGGGGTCGACGTGATGCATCTGAACCTCCACAAGACCTTCTCGACCCCCCATGGTGGAGGCGGCCCCGGATCGGGACCGGTCTGTGTGAAGGATTTTCTGGCACCCTTTCTCCCCGTTCCGAGGGTGGTATACAGCGAGGGGACCTATCGGCTGTCAGGAGACCTTCCCCAGTCGATCGGAAGGTTGCAGGCATTCCACGGAAACTTCGGCGTGATGATCAAGGCATTCTGCTACATCATGAGCATGGGGGGCGAGGGGCTGAAACGGGCAAGCCAGCTTGCCGTCCTCAACGCGAATTACATAAAGCAGAGCCTTAAGGAATCACTGCACCTCCCCTATGACAGGCCATGTATGCATGAATGTGTGTTCTCCGACAGGCTGCAGGAGGCTGAAAAGGTTACGACGCTGGACATGGCAAAACGTCTTATGGACTACGGTTTTCACCCGCCGACCATCTATTTCCCGCTCGTGGTGCACGGCGCCATGATGATTGAGCCGACCGAAACGGAATCAAAGGAGGATATTGATCGGTTCATCGAGGCACTCAGGGCCATCGTGGCTGAGGCCCGGGAGAATCCGGAACTGTTGAAATCCGCCCCAGGCCTTCCCAAGGTGCGCAGGCTGGACGAGACCGCGGCAGCCAGGAAACCCTGCCTTACGGGATAATACCATGGATCACCGAACACAAACCCGGGTGCAAAAACCCCGCTGGCTCAGGAAGGGTCTCCCTCGGGGGGCC
>JAUSPK010000011.1 GCA_030655735.1 Syntrophales bacterium
CCCCTGGTGGAGACCCGCAAGGCGCTCCGAAAGGCCTCGCCGGGAGATACCGTGGAGATCATCGGGACGCACCCCGCTTCCAAGAAAGAGATACCGATGGCCCTGAAGGCGCTGGGCCTGAAGGGGGTGGAAATACAGGAAGAGGGGGACGTGTGGAAGATCAGGGTAGGCACCTGACGGAAAGGAAAGTGCAGGCATGACCGATAAAGCGACCATCGTTGTTCACAGCGGTGATATGGACAAGCTGTACAGCGCTCTTATCATATCCACCGGCGCGCTGTCGATGGGGATGGAGGCCTCGCTCTACTTCACCTTCTGGGGTCTTGAACGCCTCGTCAAGGGAAAGCTGGAGGGGGGAGCCCTCTCGGCAATGCACATGTTCGGCCTCGGAAAATGGATGGTGCGGCGGCGAATGAAGGCGGCGAACGTCGCCTCCCTGGAACGGCTTCTCCAGGACTTCAAGGAACTGGGGGGGAAGATCATCGCCTGCGAGATGACGATGCAGATCATGGGGATCAAGCAGGAGGACCTTAGGCAGGACCTGATCGATGAATACGGCGCGGTGGGGACGTACATACAGGAGGCGCGGGAATCGAACATAACCTTATTCATATAAGGAGCGACCGTCATGATTGAAAAGACCGTGTATCTGGACAACGCCGCGGCGACCCGGATGGACGAACGGGTTCTGGAGGCAATGACGCCCTATTTATTCGAGACCTACCCCGTCGCCACATCGGAGTTCGGCTACTCCCTCGGGATCGAGGCCCGGGAGGCCCTGGAGGGTGCCCGGGAGGAGCTCGCATACCATATCGGCGCCTCCGGCGAGGAATTCATCTTCACCTCGGGGAGCACCGAATCGAGCAACCTTGCCCTCAAGGGGGTTGCCCTGGCCCTCGGCGAGAAGAAGGGGAGGCACATCATCGTCTCCGCGATCGAGGATTTCCCCGTCCTTCACAGCGCCAGGGCGCTCGAGAAGCAGGGTTTCTCCGTTACCTATCTGGGTGTGGATTCCGAAGGCCTCATCGATCCCGAGAAACTCCGGGACGCGATCACCGACAAGACCATACTCGTTTCGATCCAACACGCTAACCAGGAGATCGGAACCGTCCAGGACATCGAGACGATCGGCCGCATCTGCGGCAAGAGCGGTGTCCTGTTTCACACCGATGCCACGCACACCTTCACGCGAATGCCACTGGATTCCAAAAAGGTAAAGGTGGACCTGATCACCGTCTCCCCCCACACGATCCACGGTCCGAAGGGAATCGGCGGGCTTTACATACGCAAGGGCACGCCGATCGCCAAGTGGATGGACGGGGGATTCCAGGAGTTCAACCTCAGGGCCGGACTGGAGAATATCCCCGGGGCCATCGGCTTCGCCAAGGCGGTCGATCTGGTCACCCCCGAGGAGAACGAACGGATCAAGGTGATGCGGGACCACCTCATCGACCGAGTATCGGCCGAGGTGCCGGACACGACCCTGAACGGGCACCGCTCGAAAAGGACCCCGCAGAACGCGAACATCACCTTCCATTTTGTGGAGGGGGAATCGATCACCCTTCACCTCGACATGCGCGGGTTCGCCGTCAGCACGGGCTCCGCCTGCTTCAGCCGCTCACTGGAGGCGAGCCACGTAATCCTCGGGATAGGCGGGGACCATGAGAGGGCGCACGGGTCCATCCGCTTTACCTTCGGCCGCTACAATACCATGGAGGATGTGGATGCGGTGGTGGACGCGATCACCGAAGTGGTAAGCCAGTTACGGGAAATCAGCCCGCTGGCCAGAAAATAAGGAGGATCAGACATGACATTCCCATACAGCGATAAGGTACTGGAACACTTTCGTCATCCCCGCAACGTAGGCAAAATCGAGAACCCCGACGGGAACGCCATGGAAGGGAGTCCGGCCTGCGGGGACATGGTGGGGGTTCATATAAAGGTCGATCCAAAAACGAAGCGGATCACGGACATCAAGTTCGAATCCTACGGCTGCGCCTCCAACATAGCCACGGGTTCCATCATCACCGAACTCGCCAAGGGGAAAACCATCGAGGAGGCCAAGAAGATCAGTTGGAAGGAGGCATCGGAGGCCCTGGGCGGCCTCCCGCCGATCAAGGCCCACTGCTCGGTCCTCGCCGTGGAGGGGTTGCGCTCGGCGATACAGAACTACGAAGAGCGCCACGGCCTGGTCAAGGACCAGAAACCCACCACCGTGGAGGTTGTCAGGGGGCGTCTCAAGAAGGTGATGAACCCCCTCTCCGGTCTGGATCTGGTCCGGACGGAACTGGTCAAGGATATCACGGTAGACAAGGGGACCGTTCATATCACGGTAGACATCCCCGCCGACCACCAGTTTGCCTCCAACATCAAAGATGAGATCATGGAGAAGATAGGGCCCCTCTGGGATGTGAAAAAAGTGGAGGTCGTGTTTACGGAATAAATTCTCGAGGAAACAAGATGGATACTGCCCCCCAATATCTAAAAAATTAAAGTCAGTAACTTGTGCCTGACCAGACTCCGTTTCCAACAGAGGCGGTCCATTCCCCAGATCCAAGTATTGCAGCTTCTGATTTTCTGATCCGCCCTGTCCAGGAAACGTCGGGGCCGGAACCGCGACCCTCGGCTTGAAAATTTCCACCGCTATCGACACGTCCGGATATGATGCCTGAAAGAAGACCAGAATAGCTTCCGGTGATCGTGCCGTCGGCTAAAATTTTTACTTCAAATTTTCCGTTCTCCTTACTCCCGTCAAGAAGTTCTACACTCTCCCACGTCCCTTTCATTTTGCACTGTAGTTCGGATGCATCGGCAGGACTGCCATTTGAAGCTGGAGAATCCGGGTTTGAGGATGTCCCGGCGTAGGCGGGAAGAACGGTTACTGTACACAGCAGAGCGAACAGCACCAAAACAGCGGATATTGCCCGGTTTTGGGAATCGATTTTTACAAACATTGTTTTCCTCCAAGAGCATACATAGAATTTAAATAAAACTCTTATTGGATAGTATATCGTATTTTCCGGAGAAAAGAGATAACTATATGCATACTGCCCCCCAAACACTCTCGGGTCGGCTAGTCTCATATTTTCTCCTTTTTTTATTTTTTCGTTGTTGGTATCATCTCTCCAAAGGCAACGCGTTCCTTCAAATATCCGGTACCATATAAGATTTGATCCGTATAAAAGCAACAGTAATGTGATAATGAGAATGATCAGGGACATCACTCTCTGTATGTCAGGACAAAAAAACCCATGAAACCATCTCCTTCACCGATTGTCGATTTCCACGTTCATCTCTTTCCGGACAGGGGGTTCGATGCCATCTGGACCTTCTTCGCCTCATCAGGGGTGGATGTCCTGCACAGGTATTACAGCAGGCAGTGCATCGAACATCTGAACGAACGCGGTGTCACCCCCATCGTCTTTTCCAATTACGCGCACAAAGAAGGCGTCGCGGAGCCGATGAACGAGTGGAACATCGATCTTCTCGAACAATTTCCCGACCTGTACTGTTTCGCGCCCTACCACCCCGATGACGGCAACGCCCTCCAGTACGCAGAGCGGATGATAGCCCATCCCCGCGTCGTCGGCATCAAGATGCACTTTCAGGTGCAGAGACTGTACCCCCACGACAGGCGCCTCTTCCCCCTGTATGAGATGATCATCGCGAGGGGAAAACGTCTTCTCCTCCATGTCGGCAACGGCCCCCAGGGAAACGAGTTCGTGGGGCTGACCCATTTCAGAAAGGTCCTCGACCGCTTTCCGGATCTCCCGGTCAATGTCCCACACATGGGGGGTCTCGAATTCAGGCAGTTTATGGAACTGCTTGATGACCATCCCGGCATCTACCTCGATACCGCCTACAGCTTCTGGCCCGATATGCCCTTTACCTTCAATCTCGGACCGGAATACCTTGAGAAACACAAGAACCGCATCCTCTACGGATCGGATTTTCCCAACGTGATACTCCCCCGGGAGGGGGAGATAGACTATCTTTTGGGCCTTGATCTTTCGGATGACTTCTATGATAAGGTATTCTACGCAAACGGCATAAGGCTGCTTGCCGAGACCTGCCCGGCGGTCTGATCGTCAGGTGTAAGATAACCACCATCAGGAGAAAAGGAGAACATCATGGCCATTACACTGCCCGATCTTCCGTACAAAAAGGATGCCCTCGAACCGTACATCAGCTCGAAGACACTGGATTTTCATTACGGGAAACACCACAGTGCGTATGTGACAAACTTGAGCAAGCTGATCGAGAACACAGGGCTGGCTGGCGAGACGCTGGAGGGTATCATCACAAAGACCGCGGGTGATCCCGATAAGGCCGGCATCTTCAACAACGCGGCCCAGATCTGGAATCATACCTTTTACTGGCACTCTATGAAACCCGGTGGCGGAGGCGTGCCAACGGATGCCGTCGCAGCGAAGATCGACGCCTCGTTCGGGAGCTATACGAACTTCACTGAACAGTTGAAAAATGCCGGTCTCACGAAGTTCGGCAGCGGCTGGGCATGGCTGGTTCTGAAGAACGGAACGCTGGAGATCATGAAGACGGCAAATGCCGACACCCCCATCGCTCACGGCGTGAAGCCCCTCCTGACGGTGGACGTCTGGGAGCATGCCTACTACCTTGATTACCAGAACGCGCGCGGCGACTATCTCGACGCCTTCATGCAGCACCTTATCAACTGGGAGTTCGTCAACTCTCAGATGACGTAGCCGGAGGGCGAAAAGAAAAATGGGGAAAGAGGTGAAACCGTCCCCGGTTCCAGGTAACCCTATGGAAAAAAAACACACAGCCCGGCAATCCTATTGTCTCCGCAAAACACCGCACGGGCCGGCGGCGGTTCTCTGGTCGCTCCACCAGGACAGGCCAAGGATCCTGCGCGTCCTGATCTCCCGACCCGGGGTGACGGCACGGCGGCGTCTCGAAGCCCTGTTCCCCGATTTTATCGCCTCTTCGTGCGCCGAGGTCGATCTCGTCGCGGACGGGATCCTGGCGTTTCTGATCGGAGAGGATATCACTTTCTCCCTGGACATCGCCCGGATGGACCTGTGCTCCCCGTTTCAGGAGCGGGTCCTGCGCGCCGAGCACGGCATCCCCCGCGGCCGCGTGAGCACGTACCAACGGATCGCCAGGCATATCGGCAGCGCCCCTGCGGCGCGGGCGGTCGGAACCGCACTGGCCAACAATCCCTTCCCCATCATGATCCCCTGTCACCGCGCCGTTCGATTCGACGGGACGCTCGGCGGATATCAGGGGGGGCTGAAGATGAAACGATCCCTTCTGGAGATGGAAGGAATGTCCTTCACGGCCTCCGGCCGTGTTGTGACAGAAGAGTTCTTCTACTGAAGGATCGGTGAACCGCATCACAGGAAATAGATAAGGAAACGCCATGTTAGACACCGTATTTTCTCCCATCAGGATCGGAATAATCGAGATCCCCAACCGGCTGGTGGTACCGGCAATGGTGATGAACTATTGCAACGCCGATGGGACGGCGACGGAGCGGTACATCGCCTGCCATGAGGCGAAGGCCCGGGGGGGGTGGGGGCTCATCATTACCGAGGATTACGCGGTGGACCCGAAAGGGAGGGGGTTTCCCAACATACCGGGCCTGTGGGACGACAGCCAGATAGCGGGCCACGCGGAACTGACCCGGAGGATTCACGATATCGGCGGGATCATATTCGCGCAGATCTATCATGCAGGGCGCCAGACCGGTGCTCAGGTGATCGGATCTCAGCCCGTCGCGCCTTCCCCGATACCCTGCCCCTCGGTTCGGGAGATGCCCCATGAACTGACGGCCGTTGAGATTAAGGAGATCGTGGAAAAATTCGGCGACTGCGCCCAGCGGGCGAAGAGGGCGGGCTTTGACGGGATCGAGGTTCACGGCGGTCACGGATATCTGATTGCCCAGTTCATGTCCCCCTATTCCAACAAGAGAACCGATCAATATGGTGGCGGCCTAATGAACCGGTTGCGTTTTCCCCTTGAGATCCTGGCGAATATCAGATTGAAGGCAGGGAGTGATTTCCCCGTCATGTTCAGGATATCGGGGGATGAGCTGGTGCCGGGGGGAAGAACGATCGAAGACACCAGGGCGATAGCCATGGTGTTGGAGGAAGCCGGCATCGACGCCATCCACGTCTCGGCCGGAACCTACGGGAGCGGATACGCGATCACTCCGCCGGCCGCCGTCGGCCACGGGTGGATTACCGGTTACGCGCAGGAGGTGCGAAAAGTTGTGGACATTCCGGTTGTCACCGTGGGGAGGATCACCGACCCCCTCCTGGCGGAGGCGATTATCGCCGGCGGAAAGGCCGATCTGGTGGCCATGGGGAGGGCCTCTCTCGCCGATCCGGATCTTCCGAACAAGGCCGCCTCCGGAAAATATGAAGATATCAACTTCTGTATCGGCTGCATGCAGGGTTGCATGGGGATGATATCCCTCTACCAGCCCGCGACCTGCCTGGTTAACCCGACCCTGGGGCGGGAAGAGGAGATGATGATACGCCCCGCAAAGGCGAAAAAGAGGGTGTTCATCGCCGGGGCGGGACCCGCGGGGATGGAGGCGGCGATGGTGGCCGCCAAAAGGGGGCATGAGGTCCACCTCTTTGAAAAGGGCAACCGGGCGGGCGGGCAGTACTACCTGGCGGCCATTCCCCCCGCCAAGGGGGAGATTGCCTCCTTTATCGTCTGGCTGAAGAAGCAGCTTGACGACAATGCTGTCTCCATGCATCTGGGGACGGAACTGACCGAAGAGATGGTCAGCCGGGAGAAGCCCGACGTCGTCGTGATCGCCACGGGGAGCACGCCCTTATCTCTCAATGTGCCCGGGCTCAAGGGCCATGCCGTCACCGCCCACGATGTCCTGGGGGGAACGGTCGATGCCGGGAAGAGGGTCGCTGTTATCGGCGGGGGGATGATAGGCGCCGAGACGGCAAACCACCTGGCGCATCACGGCAAGAGGGTGACCATCGTGGAGATGCTCCCGGCCGTGGCGCAGGAGGAACAGGAGCATGTTCGCCTCTTCCTCCTCAAAGAACTTGCCGAAAAGGATGTCACGATATATGTAAACGCCACGGTCACGGCGGCGAAAGATGGCTCGTTGGTCATCGAACGGGGTGGAAAGCGGGAGACGATCGGCCCCTTTGACACGGTGGTGACGGCCGTGGGACTGAAACCGTGCAACGAACTGCAATCGAGGCTTGAAGGGAAGGTCGCCCGGCTCTTGACCATCGGTGACGCGGCGGGCGTGAGAAAGGCCCTGGACGCCATCGCGGAAGGATGCCGGACCGGCCTGGAAATATAACCACGAGGGGAGAAGAAGGAATGAACCTGCGCATCAAGGACAAGATAGCCATCGTCACCGGCGGGGGAGAGGGGATCGGCAGGGCCATCGCCCTGCGTCTTGCCGCCGAGGGGGCTATCGTTGTGGTGGCGGACCTGAATAAAAAGATCGCGCAGGGTGTCGTTGACGGGATCATGGACCGCGGCGGAAACGGGATGGCCCTGCAGACGGACGCCACGAAGGAAGAGGATGTCGACCGCATGGTCACAGAAACGCTGGAGGCGTATGAAATGGTGGATATCCTGGTGAATAACGTGGGGGGCGGAGGGAGCTCCACCTTCGTCACCAAGCTTTCCACCCAAGTCTGGGACCAGACGATCGAGCGTAACCTGAAGAGCACCTTCCTCTGTTCGAAGGCCGTCGCCCGGGAGATGATGGAAAGGAAACAGGGGAGGATCATCAATATAGCATCCATATCCGGAAAGGTCGGGGAGGCCCTCATCGGCGCGTACTGCACGGCCAAGTTCGGTGTCCTGGGCCTGACGCAGGTCCTGGCAAAGGAACTGGGTCGCTATTCGATTACGGTGAATGCCGTCTGTCCGGGCTACGTCTACACGCCGGGATGGGAACAGCTCGCCCGGATGCTGAAGGACAACGTCGCCTCCATGGCGGACAAGGGCCTCGAAGAGATCTTCGAGGAGAGGGTACGGCCCCTCACGCCGCTGGGGCGGCCACAGACCGCCGAGGATGTAGCGAGTCTCGTCGCCTATCTCGCCTCCGAGGAGGCCAAAAATATCACCGGACAGGCGATCAACGTCGACGGCGGCGCCGTCATGAGCTGATCCGGAAAGGGACCCTGCTCCGGCAGACTATCCATAAACAGATGTCCCTGAGGTGACACCATGTTCTTTCTTGATCCCGACAGGCCGATTGCCTCCTGCACCTCCGAAACCTGTGACGGGTGTACGGTCGGAACAACGCTCCACTGTCACTTCACCCTCAGAGACCTGACACGGTTCCTCCTGCTCGCCCTCCCCTCTTTCCTGGCAGGAGGGGCCGGTATCTATTACAGAAGCGGGTGGATGCTCATTGCGTGGATCATGGTGATCGTCGGGTTCTTCGGATTTATTGAAATCCGGGTGATGTGCTCCCACTGCCCCCACTACGCCGAACCGGGATATTCCCTTAAGTGCTGGGCGAACTACGGCTCCCCCAAGCTATGGAAATACCGCCCGGGGCCGATGACCCGCATGGAAAAGGTCGTCTTCTTCAGCGGCTTTCTTGTCGTATGGGGATACCCGCTCTTTTTCCTGATTGAGGGGTCCCAGTGGTTTCTGCTGCCCGTGTATCTGCTCACTACCGTCGGATTTTTCATGACGCTCAGGAGATGCCTCTGCTCGCAGTGCATCAATTTCGCCTGCCCTCTCAATACGGTCGATGACGCGGTCCGCAGGGATTTCTTTGATCGGAATCCCGGGATTGCCAAGGCATGGGGCATTGATACCAAAGGCCCATAGCTGGTATAATCCTGCCGGCCGGGGGGGAGAGCCCTGCAGTGCGGCAGGACTATTGAAAA
The DNA here is from genome assembly GCA_030655735.1 of Syntrophales bacterium. Taxonomy (GTDB): domain Bacteria; phylum Desulfobacterota; class Syntrophia; order Syntrophales; family UBA2210; genus UBA6078. The sequence continues at coordinate 8,877 of JAUSPK010000011.1, forward strand.
CCTTACAGGAAAGGAGGACATCGGTATGCAGGCACGAGGTCCATTGATGATCGAACACCGCCTTATTGAGCGGATGCTCGCGCTGGTCGAGCACACCCTGAAGGGGATAGAGGCAACCGGTACGGTTGATCCGGTCTTCATCGATACGGCCGTTGACTTTATCCGTACGTACGCCGACCAAACCCACCACGGGAAAGAGGAGGACATCCTTTTCAGAGATCTGGATAAGAAGGACTTGTCCGATAAGGATCGACGGATCATGAACGAACTCATCGAGGAGCATGTCTTCGGGCGCAAGACGGTAAAAGAACTCGTCGAAGCCAATACCCGCTACCGCGGCGGCGACAAATCCGCCGCGGATGCCGTCGCGGCCGGTCTCCGAACGCTCGCGGACTTCTACCCGAGGCACATCGAGAAGGAAGACAAGGTCTTCTTCCCTTCGTCCAGGGATTACTTCTCCGACAAGGAAGATACGGCCATGCTCGCCGAGTTCTGGGAATTTGACCGGAAAATGATTCACGAGAAGTACCAGTCACTCGTCGAATCGCTGGAGGAACGGTAACCGGTCACCCCGGGAAACCATACGGAAAGAAAGGAAATCGAAGATGTTTCAGAAACGCAGTGAAGATGGATACACCCTCGCCCTTCCGGGGATCGAACTCAAATCGACGGTGTACGGGGAGAGAACCCTGATGGCCGAGTTTCTGCTGAAAAAAGACAGCGTGTTGCCGCGGCATGCCCACCCCCATGAGCAGACCGGATATCTCGTGAGTGGCCGTATCCGCCTTTCGATCGGCCTGGAGGAACATGACGTGATGCCCGGCGACAGCTGGTGTATCGGGAGCGATGTTGAGCATGGCGCCGAAATCGTTGAAGACTCGGTGGCCGTCGAGGTGTTTTCCCCGGTAAGGGAGGATTACCTCCCCAAAGAGGGAGACGGACAGTAAAGGGATCGGCCATTCGATCGTGAATGACAAAGGAGGTTTCCATGTCAGAGATATTTCCGGAACCGATCAGATCCCTTCCCGAGGCCGATATACCGCTGGAGGGCGTAAAAGCCTATCTTTCACAGTCCGATACGCATCAGATCATATTCATGACCTTTGAAAAGGACGTCGATCTGCCCGAACATTCTCACGCCGCCCAGATCGGGATCGTGCTGGAGGGGAGGATCGACCTGACGATCGGCGGGACAAGGCGGTCCTATACCAGGGGTGACCGCTACTACATCCCTGAAGGGGTGCCGCACTCGGGAAAAATCCATGCCGGATACGCCGATATTACCTTCTTCAGTGTATGAAATAACCTTCATATAAGAATGTAGAATTTACAGATAGTTCAGCCCATCAATTAAGCTTTACCCATCTTCCTCTGTAGGAAAAACCCTCCAAAAAGATCCTCACCGCATGATCCCCCTGTGATGACAATTCTTTAAAAAACAAGTGGTTAATCCAACTACGAGAGTTTGGCACATCCCTTGCGCATAAAGAGGCTATCCCTACAAGCCGAGGGGACAATGTCTCCCTTC
>JAUSPK010000012.1 GCA_030655735.1 Syntrophales bacterium
GTTAACGTTAATATAATAAACCTTTGTAAAATCTACAGGATACCAATTAAGATGTCAATTGGAAATATAGGCAATTAAACGCCGCTTACCGCTTGAAAGCATGCATTTCCATCAAGGTAGATGTTTTATCGACTTCAGGAAGTTGTCGATAAAAAAAGCTCCGTATGTAATGTGAATAAGAAAAGGCAGGGCCATAAAGACCCTGAATCTCTTCCTATCGCAGTGGGGTAAAACATTTCATGCGGAGGGCCATTTCATCTTACGGTTGTTCGGTGCTTTGTGATAAGAAAGGTCGCATCAATTCCATCAGGAGGTGCCATGGAAAGAGGCGACAGAGTATTCGACTATATCTTTAATCCCCGTGCCGTAGCGATCATCGGGGCATCCCCTTCCGATCAGGCTACCCGTGCGCAGATGAAAACAAAAATAAGGGAGCGCCTCTACCTGGTGAACCCGAAATATACGGAAGTGCTGGGCAAAAAATGCTACCCGAGCATTCTGGATGTGGAGGCTGAAATCGATTACGTGATTATCGGCATTTCTGCTTCGCTTCTGCCGCAGGTCCTGGAGCAGTGTATCCGGAAAGGCGTCAAGGTCGCTCAGATTTTCACGGCCGGTTTCAGTGAGACGGGCATTCCCGAACGAGTCAAGCAGGAAGAGGAATTAAAAAAAGTGGCCAAAGGCCGAATCCGGCTCATCGGCCCCAATTGTTTCGGCGTATACTGTCCCAAGACGGGCCTGTCCATCATACCGGAATCCCCGACAGAGGAGGGGCACATCGGCGTCGTCGCCCAGAGCGGAAGTTTTGCTGAATCTTTCTCTTATTTCGCCGACACGAAAAATCTCCGGTTCAGCAAAGTGATCAGTTACGGCAACGCCGCCGACCTGGACGGCGCCGATTTTCTGGAATACCTGGCGGATGACGCGGACACGAAACTTATCGCCTTTTATATCGAAGGAACCAAAAATGCCTCACACCTGAGCGCGGCCCTGACCCGAGCGGCAAGGCAAAAGCCGGTGATCGCCATTAAGGGCGGGATGACGGCCCAGGGCATGCGGGCGGCAGCCTCTCATACGGCAGCCTTGGCCGGCTCTCCGGATATCTGGCGCGCCTTCTTCAAGCAGTGCGGAGCGATGCAGGTGGAAAACTTCGATGAAATGGTGAACACCCTGATAGCCTTTGACACCTCGCCTCTCCCTTCCGGGCGGGCAATGGCTTTGATTACCAACTCCGGCGGCTTCAGCGTCATCCAGACAGACATGTGCCTGAAAGCCGGGATAGAAGTGCCCCGTTTTTCTCCGGAAACCATTGAGGCCCTTCGCGCCCTGGTTCCCGCGGCCGGAACCAGCATCGGGAATCCCCTGGATGCCTGGCCCATCTATTACAATGTCGGGCCGACGGGAAACATCGCCGACATTATCAGGATCGTCGCCGCAGACCGTCAGATTCATTCCCTGGTCTTCCAGTTCGATCAGGTTCGCTATTTGCGGCGTATCCTGGGACAAGGCCTCGATGCCCATATGAAGCGGCTCATCGAGTTGATGGTTGAAGGCTGCGAACAGGCCCGTCAAAAGGAACATAAACCCGTCATGATCACGGTTTCCCTGGATCCTTACCTGGAAGATGAAGAAGACCGGTATTATAATCTTCTTCTCAAAAGAACTTTTGTCGCTCGGGGTTTCCCTGTGTATGCCACTCTGGACGCAACAGTCAAAGCCACCGCTAATTTGTGCCGATACTATGAAAGTCGCAACCGGTCATAAAGCCGAGGTAAAATCAGAAGTGAAACATGATGCACTCGTAAAAACTCACAAATGCACCCTCTCCCTTGATGGGAGAGGGTGGGGGTGAGGGTGAAAACGCAGATTTTACAACCCGTTGACTCCCCCTCCCCTTGCCCCCTCCTGCCTCCCCCAGCAAGTGGGGGAAGGTAAGAGGAAGAAAGTTATTATACCCCTCCCGCCAGGGGAGGGGGAAAACGACTTTTTACGAGTTTGTGAAACATGAAAACACATCATTTAAAAGGAGGTGGACTTCTTCTCAACTGCCTTGCTGACGGCGGTCAGGGAAACAGGCCGTATCCTATAGAGTTAGGACTCACCTATTATTGTCCCCTCGGGGATTGGGAGAAAACTTTAGCATGCTTGCGGTATGAAACATTACAGGAATCGGTCATACCGTATACGACATCACGGACATACTTGTGTTACGCATAACCGCTTGAAAGTCTCACGATAATATTTCTGTTGTCAACAAATAGAACTGTCCGGTTTTGACATTACGCATAACGTATCATAGGTATTCAAAAAATATGTATAAAAAAAGCCCTACATCAAGAATCTGCATGCGCAACCAATCAGTCCATTCTACCTGACCGTTCTACCTGAAAATGCCGGGAAGGCTCCTTCGAAATGACAGAACAATATTGACATGGCACCATTACGACTCTTCCGGGCTGTCCGATTTGACAAGGAGGGGCGTATATGTTAAGTGCAAATACATATGTGAAAACAATATGTTCAAATACATATGTGAAAACAATATGTTGTCAAATCAGCGTAGCTATGACTCCGTATCTTCCTGTTACCTTAGGACGAGTTTTACAACAGAATGACCGATACCCTACCTCCAACTCGCATGTCACCGTGAAGGGACGGGTAAACAGTTTAATACAAGCCATACACCGTTTGTACCTCTATAGTTTTAATGATCGGAGAGACCTTCCATGATCACCTACGAGTCTGTCACAAAGATATTCGGTACGGGGGGAGACGCCGTCACGGCCCTCGACAATGTCAGCTTCACCATACCGCAGGGCGAAATTGTGGTCTTTCTCGGACCCTCGGGATGCGGCAAGACCACGACACTGCGCCTGACCAACCGGTTGGAGACGCTCACACGGGGAAACATCACCATCGAAGACCAGAACATCATGGAGATGAACATCGTGGAGCTTCGGCAGCGCCTGGGGTATGTCATCCAGGCAATCGGGCTCTTCCCCAACAAGACGATAGCCGAAAACATCGCCGTTGTCCCTAAACTTCTGGGGTGGGACAAAGAACGTATCAGTAAACGGATTGATGACCTGCTTCAAATGAATAACCTGGAACCTGAGCTGTACAGGGACCGTTACCCCGCCGAGCTTTCCGGGGGCCAGCAACAGCGAGTGGGGGTCGCTCGGGGACTTGCCGCAGACCCCGAGATACTTCTCATGGATGAGCCCTTCGGCGCGATAGACCCCATAAACAGAGAAGAGATTCAAGATGAGTTCCTCAAGCTTCAGGCAAAGCTGAAGAAGACCGTGGCCTTTGTCTCTCATGATATACACGAAGCGATAAAGATGGGTGATCGCATTGCCATCTTCGACAAGGGACGTCTGGTACAGTACGACACACCCGAGATGATTCTGACGCAGCCAAAAAACAAATTTGTCTCCGACTTCGTGGGTGCCGACAGGGCATTGAAAGTCCTTGGACTCATGCGGGTAAGTGACATTATCAACCGAAAGCCGAAGAACATAATCCAGGGAGCCGACCGTTCCCAGGAAGCATTGCATTTTATGAACACAAAGGAAATTCGCTACGGCATAGTGATCGAAGGAAACAGGCCGATAGGCTTCGTTACGCAGAAATCTCTTGGTTGTGATAACCGAAAATTGACCAGAAGAAGGGGGTAGTGATAACCGAAAATTGACCACCCGGAGCCGTTGTCTTCCTGCTAAAGTGGTT